>JBEITQ010000146.1:0-5503 GCA_040374835.1 Phycisphaeraceae bacterium
CCGGGCATCCTGCCCTCGGAACGCGCGATGGCCGAGATCGCGCGCGCGCGCGACCGGATCGCGCCGGTGATCGCGGGCATCGGGCAGGGGCCGGTGGCGTGGACGCCGCTGCAGGCGGCCAACGCCTACGCCACGCTCGCCCGCGGCGGCGTGGTGCGCGACGCGACCATCCTGCGCTCGAGCGTCTCCGGCCGCCCGCCGCGGCGCACCGGCGACCTCGAGCTCGATCCGGGCAGCTGCGACCGCGTGCTGGAGGGTCTGCGCCAGGCGGTGGCCGAGCGCCACGGCACCGGGCACCACGTGGCCTTCGCCGACCGGACGCAGGAACCCGTGATCAACGCGCCGGGCGTGCGCGTGTGGGCGAAGACCGGCACCGCGCAGGCGCCGCCGCTCCGGGTCGACGACGACGGCGACGGCACGCCGGATCGCACGGTGCGCGAGCTCGACCACGGCTGGTTCGTGGGACTTGCCGGCGACGCGCGCGAGAACCGCCCGCGCTACGCGATCGCCGTGTTCGTCGAGCACGGCGGATCGGGCGGCAAGTGCGCCGGGCCGGTCGCCAACCAGGTGATCCATGCCCTGGTGCAGGAGGGCTACCTCCAGGGCGCCGCGCGCGCCGCGCCCGGCCGCGCCACGGTTCGCCCCACCGGCGACGGCGACGTCGAGCCCGCGGGAGGCGCGGGATGACCGTCCTGGTCTCGAACTCCCTCCCGCGCAGCCTGCGCCGGGAGCGTGCGTCGGCCACGCGCACGCCCGCGCGCACCTGGGCCAACTGGGCGTGGCTGCCCGTGGCGGCCGCGCTCGGGCTCAGCCTGCTCGGCATCGCCGCGATCGGCACCACCGAGGCGGGGCTTGCGCGTCGGCAGCTTGGGTACCTGATCGTCGGCATGGTGATGGCGACCGCGGTGGGCGCGCAGCACTGGAAGGACCTGCGGCGGTGGGCGTGGGTGCTGCTCGCCGTCAACGCCGCGGCGCTCGTCTTCGTGCTGCTTCCGTGGGTCCCGGAGTCCGTGGTGCGGCCGCGCAACGGCGCCCGCCGCTGGATCAACGTGGGCAGCGTCGACATGCAGCCGAGCGAGCTGGTGAAGCTGACGTGGGTGCTCGCGATGGCCGCGTGGATGCAGGCCGCGCCATCGGTGCGGCGGCTCTCGGGGGTGGCGGCCGCCATCGCCGTGACGCTCGTCCCGGTCGGCCTCATCGCCATGCAGCCCGACCTCGACAGCGCGCTCCTCTTCCTGCCGTGCCTTGGGGTGATGCTGGTGGCGGCGGGGGCGCGGATCAAGCACCTGGCGATCATCGCCGCGCTGGGACTGGTGCTCGCGCCGCTCTCCTACCCGTTCCTCAAGCCGCACCAGCGCGACCGCATCCAGGCGATGGTCGCGCAGGTCACCGGCGATACGCGCATGAACGACGGCATCGGGTTCCAGGGAAGCCGCGCGATCACGCTCGCGGCCTCCGGCGGCGTGGCGGGCCTCGGCCGCGACGAGGCCAGCACGCTCATCCGGTTCAACCGCCTGCCCGAGGAGCACAACGACATGATCTTCGTGGTCATCGCGTGCCGGTGGGGCCTGCTCGGCGGGCTCGCCGTGTGGGTCCTGGGCGCGGCGTACGCGTTCGGTGCCTACATGGTGGCTTCGCGCGCGGGCACGGCCTTCGGGCGCCTGGCGGCGGTGGGCATCGGGTCGATGGTGTTCCTGCAGCTGTCGGTGAACACCGCGATGACCATCGGGCTGCTTCCCGTCTCGGGGATGACGCTGCCGTTCGTGAGCTACGGCGGGTCCAGCCTGGTGTGCCTGTGGATGACGACCGCCGTCCTGTTCGCGATCGCGAGCCGCCGCCCGCGAGGGTTCGACCTGTGACCGAGGTGCCCCCGATCCCCCCGGAGGTCGTCGCCGCGCTCGCCGCGCAGGGCATCGAGCTCGATGCCGGGGACGCGGAGCGCCTGCGCGGCTACCTGCAGGCCCTGCTCGAGGCGAACGAGCGGTTCAACCTCACCGCCGTCACCGACCCCGCCGGCGCCTGGGTGCGGCACGTGCAGGACAGCCTGACGCTCGTGCCGTTCATCGCGAGCGCCGGCGCGAAGCGCGTGATCGACGTCGGTTCGGGCGGCGGCCTCCCCGGCATGCCGCTGGCGATCGCGATGCCGGACGTCGAGTTCACGCTGCTCGAGTCCACCGGCAAGAAGGCCGCGTTCCTGTCCGACACCGCGCGCACGCTCGGTTGCGCCAACGTCCGCGTCGTGAACGAGCGCGCCGAGGCCGCCGGCCAGGACCACCGCGCGCACCGCGCGACGTACGACATCGCGGTGAGCCGCGCGGTCGGCCGCCTCAACGTGCTGGCCGAGCTGACGGTGCCGTTCGTGCGCGAGGGCGGCACGGTGCTCTGCATCAAGGGGGCGCAGGCGCCGGAAGAGGTGGCCGAGGCGAAGCAGGCCCTCTACCGCCTGCACGCCCAGGTGGCCGACCTGGTGCGCACGCCGACGGGCACGGTCGTCGTCATCGAGAAGGTGCGCGCCACCCCGCGCAGCTACCCGCGTTCCCCCGGCGAGCCCAAGCGCCGCCCGCTCGCGTAAGGTGGCCGCCGTGACCGTCTCCGTCGACGTGCTCCTCGCGGACACCGGCGCCATCGCGCGCCGCCTGGCCGGCTTCGAGGTCCGCCCGCAGCAGCTGGCGATGGCCGCCGCGGTGGAGCGCGCCTTCGACGAGCGCCAGCGGCTCTTCGTCGAGGCGGGCACGGGGGTCGGCAAGAGCTTCGCGTACCTCATCCCCGCGATCCGCCGGGTGGTGGAGCGGGGCGAGCGCGTGGTGATCGCGACCAACACGATCAGCCTGCAGGAGCAGCTCATCGAGAAGGACATCCCGCTCCTCAACGCGGTGATCCCCGAGGAGTTCACCGCGGTGCTGGTGAAGGGGCGGGGCAACTACGTGAGCCTGCGCCGGCTCAAGCTCGCGAGCGAGCGCGAGGGCCGGCTCTTCAGCCACGACGACGACCGCAGCGACCTGCACCGCCTGGAGGACTGGGCGTACGCCACCGAGGACGGCTCGCTCGCCTCGCTCCCGCAGCTGCCGAGGCCCGAGGTGTGGGACCACGTGCAGAGCGACGCGCACAACTGCATGGGCCGGCGGTGCCCGACCTTCGACAAGTGCTTCTACCAGGCGGCCCGGCGCCGGATGGAGCACGGCCAGGTGCTGGTCACGAACCACGCCCTCTTCTTCGCCGACCTCGCGATGCGCTCGCGCGCCGGCGCGTCGGGCGGTGTGCTGCCGCCGTACCACCACGTCGTGCTCGACGAGGCGCACGAGATCGAGGACGTCGCGTCGGAGCACTTCGGCATCCGGCTTTCCGAGAGCGGCGTGCGGCACCTGCTGCGCACGCTCTACCAGACCGGCACCGGTCGCGGGTTCCTGAGCGCGATGCGCGGCGGGGCCGACGCCGACGGCGCCATCGAGGAGGCGATCCGCGCCGTGCGCGCGTGCGAGAGCGCGGCCGAGCGCCAGTTCGACGCGCTGTGGCGGTGGAACGAGGTGCGGGGCGAGGCGAGCGGCCGGATGCGCGAGCCGGGCGCGGTCGAGGACCACCTCTCGGCCCCGATGCTCGCGCTCGCCGCGTCGCTGCGCATGCTTCGCGACCGGATCGACCACGAGCCCGACCAGTTCGAGCTGAACGCCTACGCCGCGCGCGCCGAGGCGCACGGCACCTGCGCCCGAGACCTGATGGCACAGTCGATCGGAGGCTGCGTGTACTGGGTGGAGGCCGGCAAGCGCCGGCGCGGGGAGCGGCCGAACGTCACGCTCGTGTGCGCGGCGGTCGACGTCGGGCCGATCCTCCGCGAGCACCTCTTCGCGCAGGACAAGGGCGTGGTGCTGACGAGCGCCACGCTCGCCACCGGCCACGGGGACTTCCGGCACGCTGCGGTCCGGCTGGGATGCGACGACCCGCAGACGCTCCAGCTGGGCAGCCCCTTCGACTACGGCCGCCTGGTGCGCCTGATCGTGGAGCGCGCGATGCCCGAGCCCGACCATCCCGACTACGAGGACGAGCTCTCGCGCCGGGTGCTGCACCACGTGCGTGCCACCGACGGCGGCGCGTTCGTCCTCTTCACGAGCTTCCGCACGCTCGACGCGGTGGCCGAGCGGATCGCGGCGGACCTCGTCGACATGGGCCATCCGCTCCACGTCCAGGGGACCGGCGTGCCGCGCAACACGCTGCTGGAGCGCTTCCGCGCCGACGAGCGCAGCGTGCTCTTCGGGGTCTCGAGCTTCTGGCAGGGGGTCGACGTGCGCGGCCGCGCGCTGCGCAACGTGATCATCACGCGCCTGCCGTTCGAGGTCCCCGACCGGCCGATCGTGCAGGCGCGCCACGAGCTGATCGAGTCGCGCGGCGGCCGGCCGTTCTTCGAGGACTCGCTGCCGCGCGCGGTGCTCCGCTTCAAGCAGGGGTTCGGTCGCCTGGTGCGCAGCTCGACCGACGAGGGCAGGGTGGTCGTGCTCGACCCGCGCATCGCCACCAAGCGCTACGGGCGGACGTTCCTCGACGCGCTGCCCGAGGGGGTGGTGCCGGAGTTCGAGGAGGACTGACGGGACCGGCGCCGCGGCGGGCGCCGCCGGAGGTCACGCCGACCAGCCCAGGATCACGACGGAGCGGCGCGTGCCGTCCATGTCGCACGCCCCGTGCAGCCGTCCCCACTCCTCGAAGCCCCGGGAGCGGAAGAGGCGCAGGCTCGCCTCGTTGTGCTCGAAGCAGAGCGCCAGGGCGCGGTCGATGCGGCAGCCCTCGGCCCGCGCGAGCAGCGCGTCGAGCATCGCCCGCCCGATGCCGCGGCCCGCGGCACGCGCGGCGACGTAGACGCTCACCTCCGCGGTCGGCGCGTAGCCCGCGCGCGGCTTGAAGTCGGTGAAGGCGCCCCAGGCGACGATCTCGCCGGCCTCCTCGGCCACCAGCACCGGCCTCCGCCGCATGTCGCGCGCGGCGAACCACGAGATGCGGTCCTCCAGCGACTGCGGCGACAGGTCCGCGGTCGCCGTGCGCGTGCGCACCGCCTCGTTGTAGATCTCGAGGATCGCGGGGATGTCCCGGGCATTGGCCAGCCGGACGGCGGCCGCCACGGGCGTCTCGGCGGGCGTTTCCACGGGGGAACCGTACCATTCGACGCTTCCCCCTGCCCGCCATGGCCGCCGCCGCCACGCTTCCCCGCCGCACCTTCGCGATCATCTCGCACCCGGACGCCGGCAAGACCACGCTCACCGAGAAGCTCCTCCTCTACGGCGGTGCGCTCGACCTCGCGGGCTCGGTGACGGCGCGCAAGAACCAGCGCTCGACCACGAGCGACTGGATGGAGCTCGAGCGCCAGCGCGGCATCTCGATCTCGAGCACGGTGCTCCAGTTCGACTACGGCGGGTTCCGGATCAACCTGCTCGACACCCCGGGCCACAACGACTTCAGCGAGGACACCTACCGGGTGCTCACCGCGGTCGACGCTGCCATCATGGTGATCGACGCGGGC
>JBEITQ010000108.1:0-6703 GCA_040374835.1 Phycisphaeraceae bacterium
CTGGTCGGCGCGCCCCCCGGGTACGTCGGCTACGAGGAGGGCGGCCAGCTCACCGAGCGCGTGCGCCGGCGCCCCTACTCGGTCGTCCTCTTCGACGAGGTCGAGAAGGCGCACCCGGACGTGTTCAACATGCTGCTGCAGGTGATGGACGACGGCCACCTGACCGACTCGTTCGGCCGGCGGATCGACTTCCGCAACGCCATCATCATCATGACCTCGAACATCGGCTCCGACATCATCAAGGGAGGCGCCAACTTCGGGTTCCAGAAGCGGCAGGAGGTGCAGGACTACGAGCGGATCAAGAAGTCGCTCCAGTCCGAGGCGGAGAAGTTCTTCCGTCCCGAGTTCATCAACCGCCTCGACGACATGATCGTGTTCCGGCCGCTGGTGAAGGCGGACCTGACGCACATCATCGACCTCGAGCTGGGCAAGGTGCGCGAGCGCCTGAAGGCCCGCGGCATGACCCTCGAGGTGAGCGACGCCGCCAAGGACTTCCTCATCGAGAAGGGCTACAACCCGGACTTCGGCGCCCGCCCGCTGCGCCGCGCGCTGGCGCAGTACATCGAGGACCCGCTGGCCGAGCGGCTGCTCGCCGGCGACTTCGGCGACGGCACGGCGATCGCCGCCACCCGCGAGGAAGGCAAGGAGTACCTCTCCTTCGCCGGAACCAGGGGAGGCCAGGCGGGCGAGGCCCGCAAGGCCGAGGCCCAGCCCACGTGACCCGCGGCGGGAGCGCCCGCCGCCGACCCGACACGCATGCCCGACCGACCGCCGGACCGAAGCGTCCGGCGGTCGTGCTTTCGGGCCATACGATCCCGGGCCCATGGACCTCCTGATCCTCGGCGGCACCGCGTTCCTCGGCCCGGAGGTCGTCGACGCCGCGAAGGCGCGCGGCTGGAAGGTGACGCTCTTCAACCGCGGGCGAACGAAGGCGGACCTGTTCCCCGACCTGGAGAAGATCCGGGGCGACCGCGATCCCTCGAAGGGCGAGGGCCTGAAGGCGCTCGAGGCCGAGGTGGCGAAGGGCCGCCGGTGGGACGGCGTGATCGACACGTCCGGCTACCGGCCGCAGGACGTGCGGGCCTCGGCCACGCTCCTGGCGAAGGCCGCAAGGCAATACGTCTTCGTGTCGACCGTGTCGGTCTACGCGTCCATGGCGGTCCCCGGGGCCGACGAGGGCGCGCCGCTGGCGACCGTCGACGACCCGGAGTCGAAGGCCGTCTCGAACGAGACCTACGGCGCGCTGAAGGCCTGCTGCGAGCGCGAGGCGGCCAAGGCGTTCGGCGAGCGCTGCACCAACCTCCGTCCCGGCCTGATCGTGGGGCCCGGCGACCCGACCGACCGGTTCTCGTACTGGCCCGTGCGCGTCGCGCGCGGCGGCAAGGTGCTCGTGCCGGCGCCCAAGTCGCCGCGGCAGGCGCTGGTCACCTTCGTCGACGTGCGCGACTGCGCGGCCTTCGCGGTGAAGTGCGTGGCCGACGGGCATGGCGGCACCTTCAACGTCACGGGGCCCGCCGGACCGCTCACCTTCACCGAGATGGTGGATGGGTGCAAGGCATGCACGCCGGCCCCGGTCGAGTTCGTGCCGGCGGACGAGAAGTTCCTGCTCGAGGAAGGCGTGTCGCCCTGGATGGGGCTGCCGCTCTGGCTTCCCGAGGACCCCGAGTACGCGGGCGCCGGGAGCGTGAGCCGGGCGCGTGCCGTGGCGGCCGGATGCACCTTCCGGCCGCTCGCCGAGACGGTGCAGGCGACGCTCGCCTGGTGGAAGCGCGAGCGCGGGGATGCGTTCCCGTTCGGCGGCAAGCCCGGGGCGCCGGGGCTGTCGGCGGCGCGCGAGCGGGAGATCATCGAGGCATGGGAGGCACGCGCGTGAACCGGCCGCAGCCGATCGACGTCGACAAGTCGCGCACGGAGCATGGTCCGCTGCCGGCCGGCCAGCCGCCCGAGCGGCTGATGCTCGCCGGCCCGCGGCCGCGCCTGGAGGAGCTCTGGCGCACGATCCGCATCGGCGCCGAGTTCATCCGCGGCTTCCGCCGGCTGCACTTCGTGGGCCCCTGCGTGACGGTGTTCGGCAGCGCGCGCTTCGCGCCCGGCACGCCCTGGTACGAGATGGGACGGGCGGTGGGCGCGGAGCTCGGGCGCGGCGGGTTCACGGTGATGACCGGCGGCGGGCCCGGGATCATGGAGGCCGCCAACCGCGGCGCGCGCGAGGTGGGCGCGCCGAGCATCGGCTGCAACATCATTCTGCCGCACGAGCAGGCGCCGAACCCGTACTGCGACAAGTGCGTGGAGTTCCGCTACTTCTTCGTGCGCAAGGTCATGCTGCTGAAGTACTCGTACGGGTTCATCGTGCTGCCCGGCGGCTACGGCACGATGGACGAGCTCTTCGAGACGCTCACCCTGGTGCAGACGGCGAAGATCGCGGGCTTCCCGATCGTGATGATGGGGAAGTCCTACTGGGACGAGCTCGACGACTTCGTGCGCAACCGGATGATCCCGGACGGCACCATCTCGCCGGGCGACCTCGACCTGGTCAAGGTCACCGACGACCCCGCCGAGGCCGCGCGCTTCGTGATCGACGTCGCCGAGCGCGAGTTCGGGCTCCGGCGCGGCGTGCAGGCCTCGCCGAAGTGGTGGCTGTTCGAGCGCTGACGGGGCCGGATAACGGGGGCGCCTCGCGAAACGCCGGGAAAGCCCCGGCAGGGACCGGAAACCGGTGCTACGGTTGTCCCACGCGATCCTGCGCCCGCTCCATGAAGACCACGACCACCCTCGCCTGCCTGCTGGCGGCCGTCGCCGCCTCCCCCGCCGCCTCCGGTTTCCAGGCGGCCGAGCGTGAGCATCGGTCCGCGCTCACGCGGGTGCGCGAGGGCGGCACCCCCTACGACCCGAACCAGCCCCTGGTGCCGTACCCGGTGCGCATCGGCGGGCCGGAGGGCACCGCCGCGTCGCTCGTGCCGGATCCCGCCGTGGTCCAGTCGCCGCCCGAGTACGCGCCCGCGCGCGGCGTGCTCTTCCAGTACGGCAACAGCTGGAACTCGGTGGTGACGGCGTGCGTCGTCGGGCTGACCGCAAGCCCCGCGCACGACGAGATCGCCTACGTGGTGGTGGCCAACCAGACCACGGCGAACTCGGCGGCGAGCGCCTTCGCGGCCGCCGGCGCCAACATGGCGAAGGTGGTGATCATCGTCCACCCCAACGACTCGATCTGGCTGCGCGACTACGGGCCGCACTTCGTCTGGGAGGGCGGCACCCTCGGCATCGTCGACAGCCACTACTACCCGGGACGGCCGCTCGACAACTTCGTGCCCACGCTCCTGGGCGACTCGACCTTCGGGGTGCGGGCGCACCACCAGGGCCTGTACTACTCGGGCGGGAACTTCCAGGCGGGACCGGCGCGCAGCGGCTTCTGCACCGCGCTCGTGAACGTCGACAACCCGGCGTCGGCAGGCTTCAACGAGTCGCTGATCCGCGAGCTGCACGACGCGTTCCAGGGGATCGACGTGCTGCACGTCCTGCCGCAGCTGCCGACCAGCGTCGACGGCACCGGCCACATCGACATGTGGATGTACCTCGTCGACGAGGACACCGTCATCATCTCGGAGTTCATCGCCGGCTCGAACGCCACCGCGATCAGCGTCACGAACAACGCGGTGCCCTACATGCAGGCGCTCGGGTTCGAGGTGATCCGGACGCCGGCGTGGAACTCGGGATTCACGCACTTCACCTACACGAACGCCTTCCGCGTGAACAACCGGATCTTCGTGCCCGTGTACGGGACCGGCCTCGTGCCGGGCGGGAACTCCGCCTACAACGCGCGCGACACCGAGGCGATGGCGCGCTGGACCGCCGCGGCGGGCCCGGGCGTCACGCTCGTCCCCATCCAGTGCTCGGGCATCATCGGCGCCTCGGGCGCCATCCACTGCATCGTGAAGCAGGTGCCGCGCTACGCGGACCTGCTGCCGGCGGCCCACGTGCAGTCGCCGGGCGCGGGTGACGTGGTGCTGGCGGGATCCGTGCAGCAGATCCGCTGGAACGCCTCGGACACCGACAACCGGCCGCTCGCCTCCGTGGACCTCGCGTGGAGCGCGGACGGCGGGTCATGGAACCCGATCGCGACCGCGATCCCGGACTCGGGGTCCTTCGCCTGGACCGTCCCCGCGGGCCTCTCGGGAAGCGGCATCCGCGTGCGCGTCACCGCGCGCGCCGGCGACGGCGACACCTTCACGGCCGTCGGCAACCCGTTCCGCGTCGGCCCCGGCACGCGCCGGACCTACGACTTCTCCCAAGGCGCCGGGGCCACGCACTTCGCCACCGGCACGCAGACCTCGTCGTGGGGGCTGGTGTCCGGCCTGCCGCTGCCGGTGTCGACCGCCTTCACCGCCGCCAACTACGCGGCGCTTGCCTCGTCGAACGCCACGGGCGGCAACACCGACGCCAACCGGTACGTCACGCCGGCGGTGGCGTCGGGCAGCGAGGCCACGCACGTCTTCCGGGTGCGCATCGACGAGCCGCCGGCCGCCATCGCCGAGCTGCGCATCGCCTGGGAGGGCTACGCCGACCGGTGCACGCAGGCGGAGCTCTACGTCTGGAACGTGGCGCTCTCGCAATGGGGCAACCCGCAGGGCCAGGTCGGGCAGAACCGCTACGCCGACAGCTGGGCAGGCAACCGGGACGAGACGCTCGAGGCGGCGATCCGCGGCAACGTCGCGGACTTCGTGGCCGCCGACGGCACGGTTCGCTTCCTGGTGTACGCCGAGCGCTCCGCCGACGAGACCTTCCACGACTACGCGGCGGTGATCGTCACGACGATCGACGTTCCCTGCCCCGCCGACCTCAACGGCGACGGCGTGGTCGACGGAGTGGACCTCGGCACGCTGCTCGGGGCGTGGGGTCCGTGCCCCGCCGCCGCGTGCCCGGCGGACTTCAACGCCGACGGTGCGGTCGATGGGATCGACCTCGGGTTCCTGCTCGGCGCCTGGGGCGCCTGTCCCTGAGCTCAGGGGGTCGTCCAGGCCGCGAGCATCATGCCGAGGTCGGTTCCGTCGACCATGCCGTCGTGGTTCAGGTCGGCCGGCGAGCCTGCGGCCGGGCCCCACGCCCCGAGCAGCATCCCGAGGTCGTCGCCGTTCACGGCACCGTCGCCGTTGAGGTCGGCCGGCGACGGCACCGTGCGCTCGACGCGCACGTTGTCGATGCGGATGTCGTGGTCGGTGAAGCCGAAGAACATGCCGGGCTGCAGCGTGGTGAACGCCACCGTGTCCACGCCCGCGAGGACATCGGCGAAGGTGACGCCCGCGGGCAGCACGGGTTCATAGGTCACCGGGTCCTCCGCCCCGGAGCCGCGCCAGCCCGGCGGCAGGACGGTCGACCGCGGGTCGAAGGTCACGGAGAGCGTCGTCCACTGGCCGTGGGTCGCGGCGGAGACGGTGGCAAGCCGGATCCACGCGCTGTTCCACGGATAGCCGCCGGTGGCGCCGTCGCGGTCGCGCAGCTCGAGCACCCACGGGCGGGAGACGTTCTGGCCGAAGAAGCTGATCGAGCTCACCCGGATGTCGATCGACACGGTGACCTGCGTCGCCTCGGTCCAGTCGCAGGCCCATGAGGGGTCGGAGACGTTGTAGAAGCCGATGCCGAAGTTGTTGAAGACCGTGTGCAGGCAGCCGGAGGGGTTGCCGCCGGTCGGCTCGTGCCAGGTCCCTCCGCCGAAGCCGTCGTCGCCCTGCATGCCGAACCATCCGCCGTCGACGCCGTTCTCGAAGTCGGCGAGCGGGGTGCCGCCGGCCGCCGCGGCGGGCGCCAGGGCGAGCGCGAGGAGCACGGAGGCGCGGGACGGAACGGGTCGGCAAGCGGCCATGGGCGCATTATGGCGCGGACTGCGGGACCGCAAAAGACGGGGCCCGCGGATCGCGCCGCGGGCCCCGTTGGTTTCCTCCAACTGCGGCGCCGGCCTCGGCCGCCGTGCGCATCAGTACCGGTAATGGTCGGGCTTGTACGGCCCGTCCTGCGGCACGCCGATGTACTCGGCCTGGTCCTTGCGGAGCTCGGTGAGCCTGGCGCCGAGCTGCTTGAGGTGCAGGCGGGCGACCTTCTCGTCGAGCTTCTTGGGCAGGGTGTAGACCTTCTTCTCGTAGCGCTTGTTGTTGGAGAAGAGCTCGATCTGCGCGATGACCTGGTTGGTGAAGCTCGAGCTCATCACGAAGCTCGGGTGGCCGGTGGCGCAGCCGAGGTTCAGCAGGCGGCCCTCCGCCAGCATGATGATGCTCCGGCCGTTGGGCAGCTTCCACTCGTCGACCTGCGGCTTGATGTTGACGCACTTGGCGCCCGACACCTTCTTCAGGCCGGCCATGTCGATCTCGTTGTCGAAGTGGCCGATGTTGCCGACGATCGCGTTGTGCTTCATCTTCAGCATGTCCTCGGCACGGATGATGTCCTTGTTGCCGGTGGCGGTGATGAAGATGTCCGCGGTGGAGACCACGTCCTCGAGGGTCACGACCTCGTAGCCCTCCATGGCGGCCTGCAGCGCGCAGATCGGGTCGATCTCGGCGACCTTCACGCGGCAGCCCTGGCCACGCAGGCTCTGGCACGAGCCCTTGCCCACGTCGCCGTAGCCGAACACCACGGCCACCTTGCCCGCGAGCATGACGTCGGTGGCGCGCATGATGCCGTCCACGAGCGAGTGCCGGCAGCCGTAGAGGTTGTC
>JBEITQ010000005.1:0-25702 GCA_040374835.1 Phycisphaeraceae bacterium
CTTCATCGAAGGCACCGCTGCGGACGTCGCCGGGTTCACCTCCTTCTGGGGCGGCCTGTCGGGCCTGAGCGTGGGCTACTACTCGGGTTCCGGCGTCGGCTTCAGTTCTGCCGGCGACGGCGTGGTCCTCTTCAACGCCACCGGCACCGAGACCACCGCGCGCGCCACCTTCGGTGCCGCGACCACCGGCAGCAGCTTCTACTTCGACCTCGCCCCGAACAACGTCGGCATCGTGAGCACGGTGGGCGCCATCGGCACCCAGCTGACGTTCGCCACCACGGGCAGCGTGGTCAACATCGGCTCGCTGGGCACGGCGATCGACATCCCGGCCCCCGGCGCAGTGGCGCTGCTCGCCGCCGCCGGCATGGTCTCGCGCCGCCGCAGGGCCTGAGCCGGTCGATTCCCGACTCCCTTCCGTTTCCCTTCCCGACCCCAGAGGTTTCCCGACATGAAGCAGTTCATCGCCCCGGCCGTCGCGGCCGCCATCGTCTCCGCCGCCACCGCCGACGTCATCACGCAGTGGAACTTCGACGCGCAGAACACCACGCCTTCCGCAGGGTCCGGCGTCGCCACCCTGATCGGCGGCACGACGGCGACGTTCGCCACGGGCATCGCGGGTTCAGGCACCTTCGGCTGGAACGTCTCGACCTTCCCCGCCTCCGGGACGGCGGACCGCACCGCCGGTGCACAGTACGCCGTGTCGACCGTGGGATACGAGTCGATCGTCCTGTCGTATGACCTGCGACACAGCAACACGTCGGCGAACACGGAATCCGTGCAGGTGAGCCTTGACGGCACCAACTGGACCGAGGTCGCGCTCTTCACGTTCACGCCGGCGGCGACGGGCACGGGCGACACGTGGTACAGCCGCTCGATCACCCTCTCGCTCGCCGGAGCGAATGACAATGCCAGCTTCGCGTTCCGGGTGGTGGCCGCGTTCGACCCGACTGCCGGCAACTACCTGGCATCGCGTTCGACGAGCACCTACGGGACCAGCAGCACCTGGCGCTTCGACAACGTCACCGTCAGCGGCACGCTGATCCCGGCTCCGGGCGCCGTGGCCCTGCTCGGCATCGCCGGGATCGCGACCCGCCGCCGCCGGGCGAACTGAGCCCCGGCCGGACGAACCACGTGCCCCCAATCGGCCTCGCACGCGTGCGGGTCCGGTTGGGGGCTGTCCTTTGCCACGGGGCGGCGTCGGCATCCGCTCGACGGGCGTCTCGATCGTGCACACGTCGGCCCACGCGCCGACGCTCCTACACTTGGCGACTCGCCGTGCACGACGCCCGTGACGACATGGCCGCACCGCTCCCGCCCGGCGCCTCGCCGGAGGCGGTGGCGCGCACGCTGGCCCGCCACCCGCGGCCGCTCGGCGGCGACACCGCGCGCCACGTCGGCCCCGCCGCGGTGAGCCTGACGGGCATGGTGCTCAACAACCAGCCCGATGCGCCGATCCACCGGACGATCGGCCGCAAGCCCGACTGGCTGCGGGCGCGCGTGCCGGGCGGCGCGGGCTACGAGCGGCTCAAGTCGATCATCGACGAGCACCGCCTGCACACCGTCTGCCAGGAAGCGAGCTGCCCGAACATGGGCGAGTGCTGGAGCCGCGGCACCGCGACCATCATGATCCTCGGGGACACCTGCACGCGTTCCTGCGGGTTCTGCAACGTGAAGACGGGTCGCCCGCCGGTCCTCGACACGGACGAGCCGCGCCGCGTGGCCGAGAGCCTGGCGCTCATGAAGCTGACGCACGTGGTGATCACGAGCGTGAACCGCGACGAGCTGCCGGACGGCGGCGCGGCCATCTGGGCCGAGACCATCCGCCGCGTCCACGAGGCGTGCCCGGGGATGAGCGTCGAATGCCTGGTCGGCGACTTCATGGGCGACGAGCGGGCGATCCAGGAGGTGTGCGACGCGCGCCCCGAGATCCTGTCCCACAACATGGAGACGGTGAAGCGCATGCACCCGGCGGTGCGTCCGCAGGCCAAGTACGAGCGCAGCCTGAAGGTGCTGGCCCAGTTCAAGGCGAGCGGCCTGGTGACCAAGACCGGCATCATGGTGGGGATCGGCGAGCGCGACGACGAGGTGCTCGAGCTGATGGACGACGTGCGCGCGGCGAGCGACGCCGACATCCTCACCGTCGGGCAGTACCTGCAGCCCACGCGCAACCACCTGCCGATCGACCGCTGGGTGCACCCGGACCAGTTCGCCATGTACCGGCGCGAGGCGCTTGCGCGCGGGTTCGGCGTGTGCGAGAGCGGGCCGCTGGTGCGCTCGAGCTACCACGCCGAGGAGCAGGCGCGGCGGCTCTCGGGCGCCTGAAAACGCGCTCGGCGCCCGACACTTCGATCGGACGCCGGAGCACGGACATGATGGCGGTCCCCGTGAAGCTCGTGGTCAGAGGTAGCGGATGCCTGCCTCGTGGTGGGTGACGTGGCCCTCGCCGTCGCGGATGGCGCGCGACCACACCACCATGACGGTGCGCTCGATGCTGACGTCGCCCGGGCGGAAGCCGACGGCCACGCCGGTCATCCCCTCGGGAAGCGCGGAATCCGTGCGCAGGCGGGCCCCGGTGCCGCTGGTGTCGATGGCCTCGTAGGCGGCGATCCGCGACGGGTCGTGGTGCCAGAAGAGGAGGATCTCTCCCGTGCCCGAGCGGCGGTTGGTGTCCCGGCGCTCGATGGCATCGAGGAACGCACTCGCACGTCGCACACTGCTCCGACGCTGGTGGTTGTCCATGGAAGCGACTGTGCGTTCGATCCGGCGGCAGGCCAACGGCGCGATGCGCGGACCGCGAACAAAGTCGGCGTGGGCCGCCCGGGAACCTCCGCGCCCGCCCCATAAGCGCCGCATGGTCCCACCTACGATGCCGCCATGCCCTTCGAATTCCGGCACGCGACGCTCGAGAACGGCCTGACGGTGATCGCCGAGACGGACCCATCCGCCCACACCGCGGCGGTCGGCTTCTTCGTGAAGACCGGGGCGCGCGACGAGCCGCCGGCCCTGATGGGCGTGAGCCACTTCCTGGAGCACATGGTGTTCAAGGGCACCGAGCGGCGCTCCTCCGAGGCGGTGAACCGCGATTTCGACCGGATCGGCGCCGACCACAACGCCTTCACCACGGGCGAGCTGACGGCCTTCCATGCGCACGTCCTGCCGGAGCACCTCGGCACCGCCACGGAGGTGATCGCCGACATCCTGCGGCCGTCGCTCCGTCCCGCGGACTTCGACGAGGAGAAGGGGGTGATCCTCGAGGAGATCGCCATGTACGACGACAACCCGTTCTGGCGGCTCTGGGAGCACGCCAACGAGCGCTACTTCGGGGCGCACCCGCTCGGGCACCGGGTGCTGGGCACGCGCGAGACGGTGGGAGCGATGACGCGCGACGCCATGAACGACTACTTCGAGCGACGCTACGGGGCCGCCAACACCGTGGTGTGCGCCGCCGGGGCGGTGGACTTCGACCGGTTCGTGGAGGACGTGCGCCGGCATTGCGGCCACTGGCAGCGCGGCGAGCCCGGCCGGGCGCACCCCGCGTTCCACCCGCACGAGGAGCGCGTCGAGGTCTCGATGCCGCAGGCGAACCGCGCGTACCTCGCGTGGCTCTGCCCCGCGCCGCCGCTGCAGGACCCACGGCGCTACGCGGCCTCGATGGTGGCGCAGGTCCTCGGGGATTCCGAGGGATCGCGGCTCTACTGGTCGCTCGTCGAGCCGGGCATCGCCGAGGAGGCGCAGATGCAGTACGACGGCCATGACGGCGTGGGCGAGTACGTGGCCTATGCCGCGTGCCGTCCGGAGGACATCGACCGGGTGGACGGCATCGTGCGGACGGAGCTCGCGCGCGTGGCCGAGGACCTGACGGACCAGGAACTCTCGAACGCGCGCGCGAAGGTGGCGACGGCCGTCACGATCTCGGGCGAACGGCCGGCCGGTCGCATGCGCCGGCTCGGGTCGCTGTGGCTCTACCGCGGGGCGTATTCGTCGCTCGAGGACGAGCTGGCGCAGATCGAGTCGCTCGCCGTGTCCGACCTGCGCGCCGTGATGCGCGACTATCCGCTGCGTCCGACGCTGCGTGCGCTGGTCTCGCCGGGCGCGACCGCGGCAGGCTGAGCGCTCGGCATCCCGCGCGCGCCGAACACCGCGTGCATCGTGGGAGGCTCGGTGCCGAGCACCTGGCGGACGCACGCCGCCAGGAACCGGTTGGCGCGCTCGATCGACTCGACCGGCCCGGAGACCGTCGCACCGGCGTCCTGCGCCTGGAGCGCGCGCACGGTGGCGCCGCGAACCTTCCACCCCGCGGCCGCTTCCGGCGACGACGCGAACGTTCCTGCGTCGGGGAGGTAGGCGAGCACCGCGTCCCCCGCGGGAACGTCGACGTCGACGTTCGGCCGGTGCCCGGTCTCGCAGAGCAGGGTCCACTGGAACGCGAGCAGCGCGCCCGCGCCGTCGGGCGGGGGCTCGCCGGGGTCGCGCGCCCCGCCGAGCGTGCGCAGCGACGCGACGAACCGGTCGAAGAGCGCCGGATGCGGGTCCTCGGGCGCCAGCATTCGCCCCACCAGGTCGGCCATGTAGAAGGCCGCGCGGTTGGCGGCAAGGTCCATGCGCAGGCGCGGGAACACCTCGAGCAGGTCCCACTCCGTGAGCGTGGCAAGCTCCTTCCCGGGCTTCGCGATCGCGCCGAACTCGCCGCGCGACAGCAGGTCGATGCCGCCGTCGAACGCGCCGCGCTCGCGCCGCGCGCCCTTCGCGAGGCCGCGCACCAGCCCCAGGCCGCGGCCGAAGAGGCTCACCGTCTGGCTGGTCTCGCTGAAGTCCCAGTGCCGGATGCAGACGCCCTGGTCGTGCGCGACGGGCATCGTCAGTGCGCCGGCCGGTGCGCGGGTGCGCACTCGATGCGGTTGCGGCCGTTCACCTTCGCGCGGTACAGCGCGGCATCCGCCGCCGCGACGAGGTCCTCCGGCCCCTGTGCGCCGGCGAGCGACGACAGGTCGGCGATCCCGAAGCTCGCCGTGATCACGCGCCCGGGGGTGGCAGGCCACGTCTCCTGCTCGAAGGCGGCGCGGTAGCGCTCGGCCACCTCGATGGCCTCGTCGCCGGCGGTGTTCGGGAGGATGATGCCGAACTCCTCGCCGCCGTAGCGGCAGGCGATGTCGCTCGCGCGCCCGGACTGCAGGATCTTGGAG
Source organism: Phycisphaeraceae bacterium (assembly GCA_040374835.1). Classification (GTDB taxonomy): domain Bacteria; phylum Planctomycetota; class Phycisphaerae; order Phycisphaerales; family SM1A02; genus UBA966. The sequence goes on from JBEITQ010000005.1 coordinate 5,184, forward strand.
AGCCGCTCGAGCACCAGGTCGCCGAAGGGGTGCCCGCATTCGTCGTTGAGGCGCTTGAACCCGTCGACGTCGCACATCACGAGCGACAGCCCGCGCGGATGCCGGCGTTCCTCGGCGAATTCCTGCGCCAGCCGGCGGTCGAAGTAGGTGCGGTTCCACAGGCCGGTCAGGCCGTCGACCTGGGCCTTCTGCGCGAGCATCTTCACCAGGTGCTGCACCCGCAGCGCGCTGCGCACGCGCGCCTTGAGCTCCACCACCTCGAAGGGCTTGGCGACGAAGTCGACCGCCCCGAGGTCGAGGGCGCGCACCCGGTCCTCCATGCTCGCGGTGGCCGAGATGAAGATCACCGGGATGTCCTGCAGGTCGAGGTCGGCCTTGAGGGCCTGGAGCACCTCGAAGCCGTCCATGCCGTCCATCTCGATGTCGAGGAGGATCACGTCCGGAACGAGCGTCTTGGCCATCCGCAGGCCCTCGCGGGACTCGACCGCGCCGTGCAGCTCGATCTGCTCGTACTGCAGGCGAACGCGCAGGAGCCGGTGGATCAGCTCGGAATCGTCGATGGCGAGGACCTTCGGGAGCGAATTCATCGGTTCATCGCCTCGTCATGCGCGGATGCGCGCGGCGAACGCCGCGAGCATGCCGAGCCGGCTCCGGATGACGTTGTGGTCGCACCCGTCGCCGATGCCGCGGTCGACCATGGCCGCCGCCTCGCCGAGCTTCGGGAACCCGTAGCCGCCCGCCGCGCCCTTGAGCTGGTGGGCGAACACGCGCAGCTGCGCGAAGTCGCCCGAATCCAGCGCAGACTGCATCGACGCGACTCGGCTGGGCAGCTCCGACACGAACAGCGCGATGATCCCGGCCATGTCCGGATCGTCGGCGAACTCGCTTCGGACGGGCGTTGCATCGTTGGCCATGCGCATGGCTGCGGGACGAACCTTCGGTTCCGGGACCGACCCATCGAAGGAATTCCCGCCCGGAATTGTCGCAGACGGCCGGCAACGGTTGGATAACGTCCGACCCGGGGCGTTCGGTAGGATCGGACGCTCGCACCGCACCCCGCCGCGCGAAAGCGCTGCGAGAGGAGATTCAGCCCATGGTTCCGCGTCCGCCTCCGCCGGAGGCACGCCTCGGCTTCGTCTATTCCGCCCCGTACCGCATCCAGGGAATCTCCGTCGCCGGGGAGCAGGCGGTGGTCCACGTCCCGGAGCTCGACCTCTGCTTCGACGTGGGCCTGTGCCCGCGGGCGATCCTGCCGACGCCCACCATCGCGCTCTCGCACACGCACATGGACCACGTGGGTGGGCTGCCGTACTGGTTCAGCCAGCGGTTCTTCCAGAAGATGCCCGGGACGGCGCGCTGCCTCGTGCACCCGAAGATGGCCGAGCCGCTGCGGCGGATGATGGCCGCGTGGGTGGACCTCGAGCGGCAGCGGACGCCGCACGAGATCGTGGCCATCGAGCCGGACACGGAGTTCCAGGTCCGCCCGAACATCTTCGTGCGCGCCATCGAGGTGAGCCACACGACCCCGGCGCTCGGGTTCGTGGCCATCGAGCGCCGGAGCAAGCTGCGCGACGAGTTCCACGGGCTGCCGCAGGACCGGCTGCGGGAACTGCGCGCGCAAGGGGTGGAGATCACCCGGATGATCGAGATCCCGCTCGTCGCCTACACGGGGGACACGGAACCGGGCGAGTTCCTGCTGCGCGAGGAGTTCCGGCGCGCGCAGGTGGTGATCACGGAGTGCACGTTCTTCGAGGACGAGCACCGCGACCGCGCGAAGATCGGCAAGCACCTGCACGTCGAGGACCTGCGGCCGCTGCTCGAGGCCTGGGAGGCGCGCGACGTGGTCATCGTGCACGTCTCGCGGCGCACGCTGCTTCCCTTCGCCCGGACGCGCATCGAGGAGATCGCAGGCAAGGCGCGTGCCGCGTCGGTGCACCTCCTGATGGACCATAAGGCGAACAAGGCGCGGCTCGAGGCGATCGCGGCCCAGCGTGCCGGTGCCGCGGATGCCGCGCAGGCGGCGGAGGCCGGGGAACCGGCAGAACCGTGACGATCTCGGCAACGCGCGGTTGACGGTGCGCCGGGTGCGGTCTACATTCCCCGACCGTCGTTCGCGCGGCGTGGTGGGCAAGCTTCTCCGCGCGCAACCAACCGTCCTCTCCGTCCGTCGCAGCGTCCGTGTGCTGCGGAGCGGTCCGCGCACCCACGCGGGACTTTCCGTCGCCGATTCCGAGCCATGAAGCCGCTGCAGACCCGACCCACGACCAACGACCGCGCACCCGACCGGCGGGCAGGCACGCCCGTGCCGGGGCTGCGCGAGCGGGTCGTCGAGCACGTCCGGCGGAACCACCCCGATCTCTGCCGCCACTGGTTCGACCAGATCGACGTGGTGGGCATGGACGGCGCGAACCTGACGCTCCTCATGGAGGAGCCGGTGCGGCTGTCCTACCTGCGGCGCTGCTGCGTGCCGCCGTTCACCGAGGCCGCGTGCGAGGCGACCGGCCGGCTCGTCGGGGTGCAGTTCGTCGGCGAGCGGACCGCGGAGGTGGCGGCGCCCACGGCATCGAACGTCCAGCGCGGCAGCACCGAGGCGCTCTTCGACGACCGCATCCTGCTCTCGCCGGACTACGTCTTCGAGACCTTCGTCGTCGGACCGAACAACCGGCTCGCGCATGCCGCCGCGCAGGCGGTGGCCCAGAAGCCGGGCCGTGCCTACAACCCGTACTTCGTGCACGGCGGGGTGGGGCTCGGCAAGACCCACCTGCTCCAGGCCGTCTGCCAGGACATGCTCCGGCGCGACCCGTCGGTGCGCATCACCTACATCTCCTGCAGCACCTTCATGGACGTCTTCCACGAAGCCGTCCGCGCCGGGCGCATGCAGGAGTTCCGGCACCGCTTCCGCACCGCGGACATGCTGGTGATCGACGACATCCATTTCCTGTCCAAGCACGAGCAGACGCAGGAGGAGTTCTTCCACACCTTCAACGCGCTCTACCAGGCCGGAAAGCAGGTGGTGCTGAGCTCGGATGCCGCGCCGTCTGAGATCCCGGACCTCGAGGAGCGGCTGGTCAGCCGGTTCAACTGCGGGCTGGTGGCGCGCATCGACCGGCCTCCCTACGAGACGCGCGTGGCGATCCTGAAGGCGAAGGCGGCGCTGCACGAGCTGGCGCTGCCGGACGACGTGCCCGCCTACGTGGCCGCGCGCGTCGACTCGAACATCCGCGAGCTGGAAGGGGCGCTCACGCGCCTGCGCGGGCTGGCGATGGCGACCGGCGCGCCGATCAGCCTCGACCTCGCCAAGCAGGCCGTGGCGGACGGTCGCCCCGTGGATGCCGCGGGCTCGCCGGTGCAGCCCTCGATCCAGCAGATCATCGAGGCGGTGACGCACTACTACGACATCAAGCTCAGCGACCTGATGTCCAAGCGCCGGCACAAGAGCGTGGCGCTGCCGCGCCAGGTGTGCATGTGGCTCGCGCGCAAGCACACGCGCTTCTCGCTCGAGGAGATCGGCGGCTACTTCGGCGGCCGCGACCACACCACGGTGATGCACGCCGTGCGCACCGTGGGCGAGCGGCGCCAGAAGGACGTCGCGCTCTCGAGCGACGTCGAGCGCATCGAGCTGGCGATCGGCCGGCGCGACGGCTGACCCGGAACCGACAGGGCATGTGGACAGGTTGTCGGGCGGTGCCGGTCTCGGCGCGCGCCGCATGGCTTATCCGGACTCGTTCAGGGGTGGCCATCGTCATGTGCCGCAGTGCCATCCCGGACGTTGCCGGGGCGCGGCGCCCGGTGGATGCCAATCGACAAGGCAACCCCATGGTGGGCCGGAATGCACAACCGTGCCGCGACGTGACTTGCGTCGCAATTCCGCGAGTTGTCCACAGTCAGACAGGGCTCTTTCCTAGGAGGAGGAAGAGATCTCTCCTTGCCATATCCAAACCGTCGTCGGATCGGCGTCAGTGCCTTGATCCACGCCGCACGGACATTCGGGCCGTGCGGGTCGGCGGCCTGTGGACAAGCGGCTGGCAGACCGGGCACCAGCAGGTGGTGCGGCCCGCCAGGCTGCATGTGCGGATGACCGTGCCGCAGCGCAGGCACGGCAGGCCGCCCCGGCCGTACGCGGCATGCTCCTGCTGGGCATCGCCACGCGAACCGGTGGCCGACCGATGGTCGCGCAGCGTGCTGCCGCCCCGGACCACGGCCCGGCCCAGCACGTGCCGGATCTCGCGGGCCAGCGCGTCGACGTCGTGGTCGCGCAGCCGCGTGCACCGCATGCGTGGATCGATGCCGGCGCGGTGGAGCGACTCGTCGGCGTAGATGTTCCCGACGCCGGCGACGGAGCGCTGGTCCAGGAGCGCGGCCTTGACGCTGCGGCGGCCGGCGAGCGCCGTGCGCAGGCGGCCGGCGTCGATGTCGAGCGCATCCGCACCGAGCTCCTCGTCCCAGGCCCGGCGAACCGCATCGAAGGACGGCCAGCTCGACAGCCCGCCGAACCGCCGCGGGTCTCGGAAGGCCATGGGCACGCGCAGGCGCCCGCGCACCGCCTCCCACGTCACGTGGCGGTGCGTCGCATCGCAGTCGCCGGCGATCAGCTGGCCCGACATGCCGAGCTGCACCACGAGCGTCCGACCGTCTCGCGCGACGATCGCCAGCTGCTTGCCGTGCCGCTCGAGCCGCTCGATGCGTGCGTCGTCGAGGAGCTGCCGCGCGGTCATCCACGACCCGCGCACGCGTGCCGTTCGTCCCCTCCCGCGCGCACGCATGTCGTGCGGGCCGACGTGCACCACGCGAAGCGACGCACCCTCGAGCACCGGCCGCAGCGACTGCCTGACCACCTCGATTTCCGGGAGTTCCGGCAAGGGGCAGAACTATACTTCTGCGATGAACGCTCCCGATGCATCCTCGGCCGTCCGTACGCCTGCCGATGCACGGGAAGCGGCCGGGCGGCTGCGCACGGCGGTGCACGGCACCATCGTCGGGCAGGACCGCGTCATCGACGAGGTGATGATCGCGCTCGCGTGCGGCGGCCACGCGCTGATCGAGGGCGTGCCGGGCCTGGCGAAGACGCTCCTCGTGTCGACGCTCGCGCGCAGCATGTCGCTCGGGTTCTCGCGCATCCAGTTCACGCCCGACCTGATGCCGAGCGACATGACCGGCACGGAGGTCATCGAGGAAGACCGCGCGTCCGGCACGCGCCGCCTCCGCTTCGTGCCCGGCCCGATCTTCGCGAACGTCATCCTGGCCGACGAGATCAACCGGACGCCGCCGAAGACGCAGAGCGCGCTGCTCGAGGCGATGCAGGAGCGCCAGGTGACGGTGGGCGGCGTGAACCACCGCCTGCCGGAGCCGTTCTTCGTGCTCGCCACCCAGAACCCGATCGAGCAGGAAGGCACCTACCCGCTGCCGGAGGCGCAGCTCGACCGGTTCATGCTGCAGGTGAAGATCGGCTACCCGACCGCCGAGGACGAGGCGGAGATCGTGCGCCGCACGACCGGCGCGCCGCCGCCGCCGCCGGCACCCGTGCTCTCGGAGTCGGACGTGCGCTCGATCCAGGCGCTGGTGCGCGAGGTTCCGGTGGCCGACCACGTGGTGCGCTACGCCCTGCGCATCGTGCGCGCCACGCGAGCCTCGCAGGATCCCGCGTCGGCGGTGGGTGCGCCGAAGTCGGTGGTCGACTACGTGGCCTGGGGCGCGGGCCCGCGCGCAAGCCAGTTCCTGGTGCTCGCGGCGAAGGCACGGGCGCTGCTCTCGGGCGCGCCGACGGTGACCCCGGACGACATCCGCGCCGTCGCGGTGCCGGTGCTCCGGCACCGCGTGCAGCTCAACTTCAACGCGCAGGCCGATGGCGTGGGCGCGGACCGCATCGTGGCCGACCTGGTCGCCACCGTGCCGGTCGAGGACGTCACGAGCCCCGGAGCGCGCGAGCTCGAGCGCCTCGTGAAGCCCTGAACTCGTGCGCGCCGAGCAGTACCTGGCACCGGAAACCCTCGCCCAGCTCGGGCCCTTCGAGATCCGCGCCAAGCGGATCGCCGAGGGCGTGATGAGCGGCATGCACCGCTCGCCCTACCAGGGGCTGGCGGTCGAGTTCGCCGAGCACCGCCAGTACGTGCCCGGCGACCCGGTGCGGCACATCGACTGGAAGGTCTTCGGCCGAAGCGACAAGATCTACCTCAAGCGCTTCCAGCAGGAGACCAACCTCGACATCCACTTCCTGGTGGATGCCTCGCGCAGCATGGCGTTCGGGACGCTCGGAAGGAAGGAAGGCTGGGGCGGCACGCGCACCGGCCGTGCGGCGGCGTGGACGAAGTTCGACCACGCGACCGCGGCCACCGCGGCAATGTCCTTCCTGGCGCTCTCGCAGCGGGACAGGGTGTCGGTGTCGCTGTTCGGGCCGTCGGTCGTCGCGTCCACGCGGTGCTCGAACGCGCAGGGGCACTGGCGTTCCGTGGTGCAGTGCCTGGCGACCAACCCGGTGGACGGCCGCGCCGACCTTGGCCGCGCGGCGGACGAGATGCTGGCGCGCGTCACGCACCGGTCGCTCGTGGTGCTGGTGTCGGACTTCCTGATGCCGCACGCGCTGGTGCGCGACGTGCTGGCGCGGCTTCGCCACCGCGGTCACGACGTGGTCCTGGTGCGGATCCTGGACCGCGAGGAGCTGCGCTTCGACCTTGACGAGAACGCGCCGTTCGAGGGGATGGAGGGTGAGCCGGCGCTCGAGGTCGATGCGCGCAGCGTGCGCGAGGCGTACCTGGAGGTGCTGGCCGAGGATGAGCGTGCGCTGGAGCGTCTCGCGCGCGGGTTCGGGGACGACCTCGTTCGCCTGGACACGCACGAATCCGTGGGCCCGGCGCTTGCGGCCCTGCTGGCGCGGCGCGACCTGCTGCGCGGCGGGGGTGTGGCGTGATCACGTTCGCGTCGCCCGGCCTGGCCGCTGCCGCCGCTGCCGCGGTGGCGCTGCCGATCGCGATCCACCTGCTGCTGCGCCGCCGCCGCCGCCCGGTCGAGTGGGCGGCGATGGACCTCCTCCGCGAGGCGCTGCGTCGGGTCGAGCGCACGCGGCGCATCGAGCGGTGGCTCCTGCTGGCGGTCCGGTGCCTGCTGGTGGCGACGGCTGGCCTGGCGATCGCGGCACCGCTCGTGGGAGGCGGCGCGTCCGCGGCACGCGCGGTGCGGACGCTTGCCGTGGTGATCGACGACGGTGCCGCATCCGCGGAGCGGATCGGCACGGGCACGGCGCTCTCTCGGTCGGTGGCCGAGGCGCGCGCGCGGATCGAGGGGCTTTCCGAGGGCGACCGCGTGGCGGTGATCTCGATGTCGCGCCCGTCGGCGGAAGTCATGGCGACGTCGGACCGCGCTTCGGCCCTTCGCCGGCTCTCGGCCATGTCAAGCTCGGAGGCGTCGGTCGACGTGGCGGGCGCGATCGGGGCGGCGCATGCCGTGCTCTCGCACCCGGACGCCGCTGGCACCGAGCGGCGAATGTTCGTCGCCAGCGCCTGGCGCGAGGGAACCGTCGGGTCGATGGGCGCGATCGCGGCACCTGCCGGCGAACCCGTGGCCACCGAGGTGCTTCCGCCGCCCGTGGCCGAGGGCGCCAACCTGCGCATCGCCTCGATCGAGGCGGTTCGCACCGCCGGCACCGGACCCGAGGCACCGGCCTCCGTGCGCGTCACGGTTGAGCGCGACCGTGGCGACGGACCCCTCCGGACCACGGTGCGCATCGACGGTCCGTCGCTCGTGGCGCCGGTGGAACGCGTCGTGGAACTGTCGGCCGGCGAATCGTCGCGGCCGGTCACCCTCGCGGCGGCCGAGCGTCCGGCGCAGGCGGGGGCGTCGTCGCGACGCGCGGTGGTGGCGCGTCTGTCGGTGGACGCGCAGCCCGCGGACGATGCCTCGGCCACGGTGCTGCCGTCGACCGAGCGACTGCGTGCGGTGGTGGTCGATCGACGCACGTTCGACCAGTCTTCGGGGATCGACCGCCTCTCGCAGGGCGAGTGGGTGGCGCGTGCGCTGGCACCGTCGGACCCGCCGGCGGTCGACGTGGTGATGATCGACCCGGCGGCGTTCGACGCGCGCGCATCGGCGGGAGCGGACCTGGTGGTCGTGAGCCAGCCCCAGGCGATGTCGGCCGTGCAGTGGGACGCGCTGTCCGCCTTCGTGGTCCGCGGGGGCACGGCCGCCATCCTGCCTGCGCCACGCGAGGACGCGCAGGCGTGGACCGCCGCGCTCTCGGCGACGTTCGGGGTGCCGTGGACGGTGTCCATCTCGACGACCACGGTCGAACCACCCGTGCCGCTCTCGGGGGAGCGCACCGACGGAACGCTCCTTCGCGTGCTCGGCGCGGAACTCGCGCCGCTCGCGGCGGCCGTCGACGTGTCGCGCCTCCTGCCCGTCGATGCCGGAAGCGACGGGTCGTCGGCGCAGCTTCGGTGTGCGGACGGGCGTCCCGTGCTCCTCGCGTGGACGCCGGCGGGCGCACGCGGCCGGCTGCTCGTGTCGGCGGTGTCGATGGACCCGTCATGGACCACGCTCCCGCTCAAGCCGCTCATGGTGCCCCTGTGGCAGGAAGTGCTTGCCGAGGCGCGGCGCAACGCGACCGCGTCGGAGAACGTCCGCGTGGGCGGCGTGCCGTCCATCGACCGTGCCGGCATTTCCGAACTCCGCCCCGTGGCCCCCGACGGCGGGGCACTTCCTGGCGCGCGGTCGATCGCGGTCGGTGCCGGAGGACGCGCCTCGGCGGCGATCGAGCGCGGCGGACTCTACGAACTGGTCGATGCGCGTGGCGCGTCCCAGGGGGTGCTGGCGGCGACCATCGACCCATCGGTGGCGTCGGTTCGTGCGGTGGCCGTGGATCGCCTGACACCGTGGCTTGGTTCGATCGGGAACGTGACGTTCGGTGCCGCGTCCGTGGCGGGTGACGTCGAGCGTTCCTCCGGGTCCGAGTCCCGAAGCGACCGGCTGGTGCCATGGCTCTTCGCGGCGGCGGCGGCGCTGGCCGTGCTCGAGGCATGGCTCGCGCGCCGCTTCTCGCATGCCGTGCGTCGTCCGTCGGTCATGGCACCGGCCACGCGCGTCGCGGCGGGGAGCGCGGCATGATCGGCTGGGCTCCGGTCCGCTGGCTGCTTGGCCTGGAGGCGATCCCGTCGGATGCGCCGGTGGTGCGCTGGGCATGGGAGCACCCGCCGGCACCATGGGCATGGGTGGCGATCCTGGCCGCGGCCGCCGCCGTGGCGTGGCTGTCGTACCGCCAGGTGGACGTTCCGCGCGGCCGGCGACGGATCCTTGCGTCGCTGCGCGCCGTCACGCTCGCGTTCCTGGCGGCACTCGTCGCGGGCCCGGTGCTCGAGGTGCCGCGCGAGCGCGTCGAGCCCGATGCGGTGCTGGTGCTTGCCGACCGCAGCCGGTCGCTCGAGATCGAGGACACCACGGGTGCGGACGGAACGCCGAGCACGCGCGACGCGGCGCTGCGCGCGATCGCGGCCCGATCGCCGCTCGATTCCCTCGGCGTGGAACATCGTGTCTCGTGGTTCGGGTTCTCCGAGGCGCTGGTGCCGCTTTCGAGCGATGCCGCGGGCGGCGTGGCGGTCGGCGACGCGGTGGGGGAACGCACGCTGATCGCGCAGGCGATCGACCAGGCGCTGGCGCGCACGTCCGGCCGGCCGGTGAGCGCCATCGTCCTCCTCACGGACGGACGCACCACCGACCCGCCGGATCGCGCGCTCGTGCGCCGGCTGCAGTCGGAGGGAATCGTGGTGTCGTCGGTGGCGCTGGGGGCGGATGCCGCGCTCGGGGATGCATCGGTCGCGGACCTGCAGGCACCGCGGCGGGCGTTCGTCCGGGACCTCGGGCCCGTTGAGGCGGCGATCGAGCGCCGCGGGCCCGCGCGCCTGCGCGCGCTGCGCGCCGAGCTCGTCGATCGCGCGACCGGCGCGGTGCTTGATTCGGCGGAACTCGCGCCGCGGCCGGGAGGCGCCGATCCGTCGCGCGAGGCGGTGCAGCTGGTGGCCACGCCGCCGGGGTCCGGCGACGTGACCTGGGAGGTGCGCGTCGTCGACTCCTCCGCGGCGCGCGACCTGATCCCGGCGAACGACCGGCGCACGGTGCCGATCGCGATCGTCGACCGTCCGGTACGCATCCTGTACGTCGACGGGTACCCGCGGTGGGAGTACCGCTACCTGAAGAACCTGCTGCAGCGCGAGCGCTCCGTCGAGAGTGCGGTGATGCTGCTCTCCGCGGACCGCGACTTCGCGCAGGAGGGCAACACGCCGATCGCGCGCCTGCCGCGCACGCGCGAGGAATTCGACCGCTTCGACCTGGTGGTGATCGGCGACATGCCCGCCTCGTTCTTCACCGGCGAGCAGCTGGCCGAGGTGCGACGTGCCGTGTCCGAGCGCGGCATGGGCCTCGTCGTGATCGGCGGCGCCCGGAGCACGCCGCGTTCGTGGGCGGGATCGGCGCTCGAGGACCTGCTCCCGTTCTCGGGGCCGTACGAGCTCGACCGGCTGCCGGACGCGGTGAACCTGGTGCCTGCGCCGGCAGCGGCGCGCCTGGGCGTCATGCGGCTGTCGGACGACCCGAAGGGCGCGTTCCCGGAGGAACTCCGCTCGCCGGACGAGGCGTGGTCGCGCTTCGAATGGGCGCAGCGGATCGCGCCGGCGTCGCTCAAGCCGGCCACCGAGGTGCTGGCGCACTCGCTGCAATCCGTGGATGGCGCGCCGTCGCCGCTGGTGCTCTCGATGCGCTACGGCGCGGGGCTCGTCACGTACGTGGCGACCGACGAGGTGTGGCGCTGGCGCAACGGTCGCGGCGAAACGTATCCCGAGCGGTTCTGGATCCAGCTGCTGCGTGCGGCGGCGCGTCCGTCGCTCGGCACGGGACGCGAGGAGGTTCGCATCGCCGTCGACACCGGCCGCGCGATCGTCGGAGAGCCGGTGCGCATCGAGGTCGAGGTGCCTTCGGGCACGCAGGCATCGCGCGTGGCGCTCGAGGCGGTGTCGGCGGACGCGGGGCTGTCTCCGGTCGAGGTGGAGGCGGTTCCGGCCGCGGGCGGTGGGTTCGTGGCGACGTGGACGCCGGAATCGATCGGGCGCTGGACGCTGCGGCCGCGAGAGGCGACGCTGGCGGCGCGCGCCGGCGCCGGCGCGGTGATCGAGGTGTCCCGGGACGACGCGGAACTGCGCGACGCCGAGGCGGACCGGCCGCTCCTGGAGACGCTCGCCCGCGAGACTGGTGGTCGCGTGGTGGCACCGGCGGACCTGGCGACCCTCGTCGCCGGCATTCCGAACCGGTCGATCGTGACCGAGAATCCGATCCGCGATGCGCTGTGGAACAGCCCGGCGGCACTGATTGCGCTGCTTTCGCTCCTGGGCGCGGAGTGGGTGACCCGGAGGCTGTCGAGGCTGGTGTGATTGGCGCGCTGGACATCGGTGATGAACGACCCGTCGAACAACCCCGCCGAATCGCCCACCGGCCAGCCGGCACGGGCCGTGCGCGCGCCGCTCGAAGCCGTGCGGCGGTCGGTGCGGCGCGTGCTGGTGGCCGAGCGCGTCTCGCAGGCGGTGGCGTTCGGCCTCGCCGCGATCGCCACGGCCGCGGTCGTCGACTTCGCGCTGCGGCTTCCGCCGGCACTGCGGATGGTGGAGCTGGCGGCGTTGCTCGCCGGAGGCGGCGCGTGGTTCGTCCGGCGCGTGCTCCCGGCATGGCGATTCGCGCCACCCCTCGTCGAGGTGGCGCTGCGGATCGAACGCGGCCGGCCCGAGGCGTCCGGTCGCCTGGCCGCGGCGACCGATCTCTCGGCCGACGAGCACCATGGATCGCCGCTTGCGGCGGAGGTGATCCGAGCGGCCGGTGCGGTGGCACCCACCGTGTCGACGGGACGCGTCGATGCGCGGCCGGCGCGGCGCGCGGCCGGCGCTGCGGGCGTGGCGCTTGCGGGGTTCGTGCTGCTTGCGGCGCTCGCACCCGACATCGCCTCGATCGGCGTGCGCCGCCTGGTCACGCCGTTCGCCGACGTGCAGTGGCCGGCCCGCACCATGGTCGAACCGGCGATGCGTGCGTCCGTGCATCCGCGCGGGACGGCGCTTCCGCTCCGCGCCACGCCGGTGCGCGGGGATGCATCCTCCATGCGCGTCGAGGCGGAGTACCGCGTGCTGCGCGACGGTCGGGGCGAGTGGCGGCGGGTGGTGATGTCGCTGCAGCCGGACGGCGCGTTCGAGCGACTGGTCGAGGCGGACGGTGAGTCGGTCGAGGTGCGCTTCCTCACCCCGGACATGGAGACGATGGCGACGTCGGTGCGGCTCGTGGCGCCGCCGGCGGTCGAGTCGGCGTCCGCCACCGTGACGCCTCCTGCCTATGCGCGCGGGCAGATCGACGTGCGCACGGCCGACCTCGGCAACGGCACCGACCGTCGCGCGCTGGTGGCACCCCCGGTGCTCGCGGGGTCGGAGATCGTGGTGGAGCTTCGCATGGTCGCGGCGACGCCGCCCGCGGAAGGCGACGGTCGCGCGGCGTGGGTGGCACGCACCGTCGCCGTGACGGGTGACGAGGGCTCGTCGATCCCGCCGACGTTCGAGGTGGATCCGGCCGACCCGTCGCGATGGACCGTGCGCTGGAACGCCTCCGGCCGCGGCGTCCTGGAACTTCGGCCCGTCGGCGAGGGCGGCATCGAGCCGACCGAACGCATCGCCTTCGAGATCCCGGCGATTCCCGATGCACCGCCGTCGGTGGCGATCGTCGAGCCGGCAGCGGACGAGACGGTGACCGTCGAGGCATCGCCGACGGTCGTGGCCGAGGCACGTGACGACCTCGGCGTGACCCGGTCATGGATCGACGTGCGCATCCTGCGCGACGGAACGGATCCACGCTCGCTCGACCCGGTTGCCGGGTCGACCGGTGCGTCGGCGCGCATCGAGCGCACCCTGGCGCTGCGCGCGATCGGCGTCGAGCCCGGGGACCGCGTCGAGTGCATCGCGCGCGTCGTGGATGCCTTCGAAACCTCGGGCGAGGCGCGCGCGCCGGTGGCGAGTTCCCCGCGCATCTTCCGCGTGATCTCGGCTTCGGAGCTGGCGGACCAGGTGCGCTCGCGCCTGGGGCAGCTGCGCGAGGCCGCCACGCGCCTGCGCGAGGAGCAAGGCGAGCTCGCAGCCTCGATGGAGGCAACTGCCGAGTCTGCACGCGCGCCGGGTGCGGATGCGGCGGCCACCGCGGCTCGGCGTGGGCAGCTGTCCGGTGCCGAGGGACGGATGGCAGACCGCGTGGGCGCCTTCGAGCGTTCGCTCGAGGAGCTGGGCGGCCGCCTGGAGCGAAACGGCACGGACGGCGATGGGCTCGACCGCGCCATCGAGGAAGCCGCGGGGATGGCCCGCGAGGCCGGCCGCCGTGCCCAGGAGGCATCGAGGCAGGCGGCCGATGGCGCATCCGAGGCGTCGTCGGAGTCCGCCGCCGCCGCGACCGAGTCCGCCGCCCGCGAGGCGCGCGCCGCCGAGCAGGCACTCGCCGACCTGGAGGCTGCCCTGCAGCGCGACCGCGAGACGGCCGAGCTGTCGCGTCGCATCGACCGGCTGGCCGAGCGGATCGCGGAGGCGTCGCGGCAGACGCAGTCGGCGGCGGAGCGCTCGGTCGGGCAGTCGCGCGAGGAGCTGGACGCCGCGGTGCGCGAGCAGCTCGACCGGGCGGCGGAGGCGCAGCGCGAGGCGGCCGCCGAGGCGCGGTCGCTCGCCTCGGACCTCGAGCGGCGCGCCGAGGAAGTGGCGCGCGAGGAACGACCGGATGCCGGCGTCCCCGAAGCCATGCGCGAGGCCGCACGGGAGGCCGAGGAGCGGGGCCTGGCGCGCCAGCTCGAGCAGGCGGCCTCGCAGACCGAGGAGAACCAGGTGCAGGCCGCGCAGCAGTCGCAGCAGCAGGCCGCGCAGGCGGTCGAGGCGATGCAGCAGGCGATGCGCGCCCAGCGCCGCGCCCGCACCGAGGAACTGCGCCGACGGATGGGCGAGATCGCCGACGCGCTCCGCGCGCTCCTGGCGGGCATCGAGCAGCGCACGCTGCCCATGCAGCGCCTGGAGTCGGAGGATGCGGCGTCGATCGACTCGGAAGCCGGCCGCGTCCTGGCGCTTTCGCGTGATGCCGCCGGCATCGCCGAGCAGGCGGCCGGCGGCGGCGATGACCTGCGCCGCGTCGCGACGCTCGTCGGGCAGGGTGCCGAACAGCTCGACGATTCCGCCACCGCATTGCGCGCGGTGCCGGTCGGCCTGCAGCGCGCGAACGGGTCGCTCGAGGATGCGCGTGCCTCGGTGCAGGACGCCCTGGCCGCGGCGCAGCAGGCGGCGCGCGAGGCCGAGCGTGCGGCGGAGAACCGCCGGCGGGAGGAACTCCGGGGCCTCTACGCCCAGGTGCTCGAGCGGCAGCGGAGCGCGCGCGAAGGCACCGAGCGCGTGGTGCCCGCCCCGGGCCGGCCGGCCGACCGGCGTGCATTCATCGAGTCGCGCCGCATCGCCACCGAGCAGTCCGCGGTGACGGGCCTGCTGCAGGCGGTGTCCGCGCGCGAGGACGTCGCGGCGAGCGACCTCTTCCGTGCCTCCAACGACGAGATGGTCGGGGCGTCGACCGCGGCGACGCGAGACCTCTCCTCGAACGCCACCTCGCTGCGCACCGTCATGCTGCAGCGCGAGGTGGAGCAGTCGATCGCCTCGCTCATCGAGGCGCTCGAGGACCCGCCCGAGCCCGAGGATCCGTTCGCGGAAGCGCCCAACCAGGACGGGAACGGCCAGGGACAGGGCGGGGGCGGCGGCGGCGAGGCGCGCGAGCGCGTGCCGCCGATCGCGGAGCTTCGGCTGCTTCGCACGATGTCGCAGCGGATCCTCGACGACACCGCCGCCGCCGAGCGGCTTCCGGAGGCGGACCGTGCGGCGTACCTTGGCCGCATTGCCGAGCGCCAGCGGCGCGTCATGCAGCTCGGCGAGCGCTGGGTCGAGGCCATGCGTGCGTCGATGCCGCAACCCGTGCCGGCGCCGGACGCGCAGGAAGGACCCGTGAAGTGAGCGTGTCGGTCGCCATCCTCTCGGTTGTGGCGCTCATGGGCCAGGCGGGCCCGCCGGGGTCGTCGCCTGCCGGTTCCGCACCGGCGCCGGCACCGTCGACGCCTCCCGCGAAGCAGGCGCCCGTCGATCCGCCGCCGCCATCGCTCGACGACGCGCTCGGGATCGGCGGCGGCGAGCGGGCGGACCAGCCGCCCTCGGCGATCGACGAGAGCCTGTCCGGCGCCAAGCCGCGCGACATCTTGCAGTCGGCCCTCGACGACATGGCGCGCAGCGCCGAGCTGCTCGACTCGAGGGAGGCCGGCCTGCCGACCCGGCGCGCGCAGCAGTCGGTGGTGCGCAAGCTCGACGAACTGATCGCGACCGCGCGCCGGATGCAGGAGCAGCAACAACAGCAGCAACAGCAGCAGCAAGCGGGCCAGGCCGGCGGCGCGCAGCAGCGACGCAACCGCCAGGGCGGCCAGCAGCAGGATGGCCAGTCGGGGCAGGAGCCGGGCCAGGACGAGCCGCGTCCGGGTGCGGACGACGAAAGCCGCCGCCGCGCGGGTGACCGGGACGGCGCCGGCCGGCCGCAGGGACAGCGCGCGGACGCCGGCGCGCAGGAACCGCCCGAAGCCGTCGACCCGACGGACGAGATGGCGCAGTTCGACGAATCGCGTGCCGAGTGGGGGCGACTCCCGCCGCGCGTGCGCGAGGCGGTCCGGCAGGGACTGCGCGACCCGATGAGCGCCGCCTACCGCCGGCTGACGCAGGACTACTACCGACGCCTCGCCGAGGAGCAGCGCCGGTGATCGCCGCAGCGCTGCTGTCGGCGGCCATGGTGCTGGCGCAGGCGGCCGACGCGCCGCCGCCGTCGCCCGCACCCGTGCCACCGCCCGCACCCGTGCCACCGCCCGCACCCGAGGCACCGGAGCCCGTCCGCCCGAAGGATGCCGGCGCCAGCGCGCAGAACGCGCCCATCGAGCGCGAGACCGACGAGGCGTGGCGCGACTCGGTGGAGCGTGGACTGGCGTGGCTGGCGCGCGCCCAGAACGAGGACGGGAGTTTCGGCCGCGGGCGCATGAGCGAGAACGCCGGCATCGTCTCGCTCTGTGCCCTGGCCTTCATGGCCGACGGCAGCGTGCCGGGGCGCGGCCGCTACGGTGCCGCCGTCGAGCGCGCGCTCGAGTACGTCCTGAAGCACGTCACCGAGAGCGGCCTCGTCACGAGCGACGGAACCAACGGCCCGATGTACGGCCATGGCTTCGCGACGCTCTTCCTGGGCGAGATCTACGGCATGACGCCCGACGACGTGCGCGTGCGCGACGCGCTGGTGCGGGCGGTGCGCCTCATCGAGAACAGCCAGAACGGCGAGGGCGGCTGGCGCTACAACCCGGTGCCAGACGACGCCGACGTCAGCGTCACGATCTGCCAGGTGATGGCCCTCCGCAGCGCGCGCAACGCGGGCATCCGGATCCCGAAGGAAGTGGTCGACGGCGCCGTGCGCTACGTGCGCGAGTGCCAGAACCCGGACGGCGGTTTCCGCTACATGCGCACCACGGGCGCGAGCGGATGGCCGCGCACGGCGGCGGGCGTGGCCACGCTCTTCTACGCGGGCGTCTACGAGGACGACTCGATCCCGCGCGGGCTCGGCTACATCCGCCGCGTGGCGACGCCCGACGGCGGCGGTCCAACAGCCAGCCGTACTACTTCTACGGCCACTACTACGCGGCACAGGCGATGTACCTCGCGGGCGGGGAGTGGTGGAAGGACTGGTGGCCGCGCATCCGCCGCGAGCTCATCGACCACCAGCGCTTCGACGGAAGCTGGACGGACCCGCAGTGGGGGCAGCCGCTCGGCACGTCGATGGCGCTCATCGTGATGCAGATGCCCAAGCGCTACCTGCCGATCTTCCAGAAGTAGCCCATGACGCGCGGCGCACGAACCATCATGCACGCGGCCGGATCGGCCATCGCCGCCATGGCATGCGCGTCGGCCGTGCACGCGCAGGCCCGGCCGCCATTGCAGCTGACGGTGCCGAAGGTGCGGGCCGCGCCGGCGCCGCGGGAGGAACCGGATTCGCCGGCATGGGTCGCCTTCGGCCCGGCTGCCGAGGTTCGCGTGCTGCCCGCCGATGCGGCACCGTCGGGCGAATGGGATGCGCTGGCGATCGACGTCCATGGCCGCATCCGGCCGCGCCGGGAGGGCGTGCTGGTGATGGCCGACGGGCAGCGGATCGTCGGCGAGCTCGAGACGGGGATCGGCGCGCCGACGTGGTCGACGTCGTGGCGTGCGCCGATGGCGCTGTCGCTCGATGGGGTGCGCGCGCTGGCCTTCCTGGGCGCGGAACCGCCGCCGGCCCTCGACGTCGACCGCGTGTTCCTGCGCAACGGGGACGAGGCGACCGGCATCGTGACCGCGATCACCGACTCCGGGCTCGAGCTCGAGCAAGGTGCCGGCCCCGAGCGCTCCACGCGCGTCATCCCGTTCGACGCCGTGCGTGCGGCAACGTTCGTCGCGCCGCCGCCGGCGCGTTCCGGCGTGCGCGCGTGGCTCGAGGATGGATCGGTGGTCGACGGCACCTCGATCGCGTGGACGCCCGAGGGATCCGCGACGCTCGCCGTTCCCGGGATCGACCCGGTCGAACTGCCGGCCGGATCGCTGGTGGCCGCGCAGCGCGCGCCCGGTGCCGTGGTGGCGCTCGCGTCGCTCGTGCCGGCGGCGACGGAGCCCGAGGAAGGCCGCGGCATGCGGCTCTCGGTGCCGGCGCCCTCGGCGGCACCGGGGACGTGGGCGCTCGACGCGCCGCCGATCGAGATCGAGGGTCCGGTGTCGCTCGCCTACCCGGCGGCCGGTGGCGCACGGAGGCTGGTCGCCACCGCGGCTCGGCCGCGAAGGGCCAGTGCCGCCGGGGTCGTGGACCTCGTGATCCGGACGGGCACCACGGAGCACCTTCGCCACCGCTTCGCTCCCGGCGACCGGCGACTCGACGTGCGCGTCGACCTGCCGGACGGCCCGTTCGAGATCCTGCTGCTGCCTGCGGACGGGAGCTTCGTGGGCGACGTGGTGGTGCTGGAGCGGGCGCTCCTCCTGGCGCGGTGACGCCAGCCGTGCGGGGTCCACGCCAGGGTTTCGACGGCCCCGGCGGGGCTGACGCGCACCTGCAGCGCGCCATCGATCGCGGTGCACGCGCGTCGTGCGGGTCCGAGGAGCGCGCCCCACGTGTCGCGCTCGACGCGTCGCGTGCCGCATGACTGGATGACGACGTCCGGCACGGTGCGTTCGATGAGCTGCCTCGAGCTCGGACGATCGGCGCCATGGCCCGGCAGGTCGACGACGGCCGTTGGTCCCGCGCGTTCGGCGATTCCGGCGATGGCGGGCTCGAGGTCGATCGAACCGCACGCCATGAACGCGCACGACGGCGCCGGCGCATCGATGGGCGTGATCCGGACCGCCAGGCACCCATCCTGCCGGCGTTCCGGCACGGCGAGATCGCCGGGCCAGAGGACCTCGACGCGCAGGTCGCCGAACGTCAGGCGGTCCCCCAGGCGTGCGACGTCGGGCCGGAATCCGTGCGACGCGATCCGCGCGGCGAGCACCGCCCCCGCACCCTCGCGGTCGCAGAGGTGGTCGGCCAGGATGGGCGGCACCACGAGTCGACCGACCGCGAACGCACGCAGCACCTCGGGAAGCGCCGACACGCGGGCACGCGTGCGGTCCGTGAGGACCACCGCATCGACCGTGCGGACGCCCAGCGCCGCAAGCGCAGGAACGATGCGCCGCGATCCCGCGTTGCCGTCGGACATGCTGCCGGCATCGACGAGCACCGTGCTCGACCCGCACGCGACCACGTGGCACGCGCCGTCGCCGAGCTCGAGCGTTGTGACGACGAGCGATCCGCCCCGTCGATCGAGCGAATGCGGCCGGGCGGCACCGAACCAGAGGAGCATGCCCAGGATCCCGAGGATCGCCCAGCAGCCCCGACGCGTCCCGGCGTTGGTGGCACGCCAGGCGAGCACCGTCGTGCCCAGCGCCAGGACCGTCCACCACAGGACCGGGCGGCCGGTCCACCAGATGGCGCCCGGCAGGTCAAGCGACCGGACCGCGACGTCGTCGAGCGCACGGGCGCATGCCGCGGCCGTGGCGCCGCATGCGGCGCTTGCCGCATCGGAGAGGGGTGCCGTGGCGGCAGCGCACACCCCGGCGATCGTGGTCAACGCCGCCAGCGGCATGGTGAGCACGCTGAGCGGTGCCGCCCAGCCGCTTGCGGTGCCTGCGTGCGCGAGGGCGATCGGCGTGCTCACGGTCCATGCCACCACCGACGAGATCACGGCAGCGGCGGCGGCATCGGCCACGTGCCGCGCAAGCTCGCGCCGCGGATTGGACGCCCGCACGAACGACACGCATCGATCCGACCAGCGCGCGCACGCCGGCGACGCCAGCACCAGGAGCGCCACCACCACGCCGTAGCTCAGCTGGAAGCCGGCGTCGTGCACCACGCCGATGTCGATCGCCATCGATGCGATCGCGACGATCCCGAGCGTCCCGAGTCCCCGCGCCGAGCCGCCCCGGACGCTCGCTCCCGCGGCCAGCCCCGCGCCCAAGCCGGCGCGCAGCACGCTGGTCTCGGGCTCCACCACCGCCAGGAACGCGATCGCCACCCCGATGGCGGCAAGCGCGTGCGTCGGTGCCGAGGCACCTGCCGTGCGCGCGACCGTCGCAACCACGGCCACCAGCACGGCCACGTTGAACCCGCTGATCGCAAGCACGTGGCTCATGCCTGCCGCGCGGAAGTCGGAGGCCGGGCGCGAGAGCCCCGGCAGCCGGACGCCGGTCGTCATGGCCGAGACGAGCGCATGATCCGAGTCGCGCGCCCAGGTCGGCATCGACCGTTCGATGCCGTCGGCCGCGCACTGGCGCAGCCATCGCAGGGCACCGTCCCATGGCCATCGATCGTCGAGATGGGAGAGGAGCGCCGAGCTCGGGACGTCGATCACCGGAAGCGTCGGTTCGGCCCGGCCGCCCGGGTTTCGGACCGGGCGGGGCGTGCGGCACCAGCCGCGCACCTCGATGCGCGCCGATCTGCCCGGAATCGGGTCCATCCCGGCCACGCGCACGATCGCCTCAAACGGCCGGTCGACCCACGGCTCGCCATCGGTGCTGCGAACGGCGTCGATGTCCATCCGGAACGTGCGCGCCGCCTCGTGGATCGCAAACGCCGCCAGCGCATCGCCGCCGCCGTCTCCGACCTTCGGCGCGCTGCGCACGGTGCCGCGCACCAGGCATGGACCATCGCGCGGCGGGCCACGGATGCCCGTGAGGTGCGCATCCGCGATGGCGAGCGTGGCTCCTGCGAGTGCGGCCACGCACGTGGCCCAGCAACCGACGACCGGCCATGGTCGTCTCATCGATCGCACCATGCCGACGATTGCGGTGATCGCCGTGATCGCCGCGATCGCGACCACCGCGATGCCGAGCCCAGGCATCCGCTCGAGCGCCGCGCCCGTCACGAGC
>JBEITQ010000065.1:0-8870 GCA_040374835.1 Phycisphaeraceae bacterium
CCGCCGGCGTCGCCACCGCCATTCCGCTGATCGGTGCCACGGCGGTCGCGCAGGCCCCGGCCGCCGCCGCGGCTGCGCCGGCCTCGATGGCCTGCATGGTCGATCCGGTGCACAGCAAGGCGCTCTTCCGGGTGCACCACCTCGGCGCCGGGCAGTTCTGGGGCCGCTTCAACGACGTGACGGGCAGCTTCTCCTTCGAGCCCGGCAAGGCCGAGGGCATGAACTTCGACATCTCGATCTCGACCGAGAGCGTCGACTCGGGCAACGAGGACCTCGACAAGCACCTGCGCAGCCCCGACTTCTTCGCCGCGAAGGAGTTCCCGAAGATGACCTTCCGCAGCACGGGCGCCAAGAAGACCGGCGAGCGCACCTACGAGCTGATGGGCGAGCTCACGATGCGTGGCGTCACCAAGCCCGTCACGGCGACGCTCGAGTTCTGCGGCATGGCCGACATGGGCCGCGGCCCCAAGGCCGGCTTCGAGGCCCAGTTCACGATCAAGCGCAGCGAGTTCGGCGTCAACTACGGCGTCGAGAAGGGCGCCATCGGCGACGAGGTGCGCGTGATCGTCGGCCTCGAGGGTGGCCCGAAGAAGTGACGCCCGCCGAGGGCCGTCATGGAGGCTGACCTCGTCCTGCGTGCCGTCGTCCTGCCGGCGGCAACGACGGTCATCGTCCTCGCCGGCCTGGCGGCGGCGGCGCGTTCGGCACGCCGGGGGCCGGTCGGATCCCCTGCGACCTCGCTCCCGTGGCTGCCGCTGGCGGCCGCGCTCCCCGCGTTGCTGTCCTACGCGCAGCAGGAGGGGGCGGCGGGATTCGCGTGGCCTCCCTCCGTGGCGTTCAGCTGGACATGGGTGGCGCTGAGCCTGGCCGCACTGTCGGCCGTCGCGCTGCGCGGGGCGCCCGGTGCCGTACGGTCCGCAGTGACGGCACTCCTTGCGATGACGGTGGTGGTGCCGCCCGGGTACTCCGACGGGGGCGTTCGGATCGCCGCGGCCATGGTCGTCGGCGCGTCCGCGTTCGCCGCGTCCCCGGGACGCACCCCCGGCGTTCGCGCCGGCGCCGCCGAGCACGTCGCATGGTGGCTGGTCTTCGGCATCGCAAGCGCCATGGCGCTCCTCTCCGGCTTCGCGAAGCTCTCCTTCGTGATCGCCTCGCTCTCGGCGGCCGCGTCCATGCTCGCGCTTGCCTCGCCGTGGGCGCCGCGCCTGCGGCCGGACGGAGCATCGACGGCGGCAAGCGCCTGCGCGCTCGGCGTGCTGTGCTTCCTCGGCCTCGGCTACGACGAGAGCGGATTTCCGTGGTGGTCGTGGGCGCTCCTCGCATGCGCCCCGGTCGGTCTTGCCGTCCGCGGGTTCGCGTGGGGGTCGCCGCGCGCGCGTGCGCTCGCGGTCATCGCGGTGCCGACGCTCCTCGCGCTCGTGGCGCTCGTCCTCGCCCTCGGCTGGACGGGTGCGCTCGCGCGCCTCGGGCAGCCGGCCGAGCCGGACCGCGACGTCTACGGCCTGCGGACCGAGCCGTAGGATCCGTCCATGGCCGCGTGGATCCCGTTCCTCTCGCCCGCACCGGCAACCTCCCGATGGTGGTGGCTCCTGATGGTGCCGATGTCGATCCTCATCTGCATGGCCTGGAAGGCCGTGCGGCAGGACGACATGCGCGGCTACTGGGGCGCCGTCACGCGCATGTCCGCGCAGGTGATCCTGGCGATGATCGGCATGTTCGTCGCGCTCGCGGCGATCGTGCAGTTCCTGGTTCCGCAGCTGCCGGCGGGATGAACCTCACGCGCCGCGCCGCACGCCGCGGCCGGGCTTCTGGCCCTTGGCGATCGGCTGCTTGCGCTGGGTGCCGCGTCCGGCGGCGCCCGGCCCGGCGCCTGCGCTCTTGCCGCGCCGCGGGCGCTTCGGGGTTCGCTTGATCATGTCCGCGAGCTTCGGCTCCTTCGCGCGCCGCGCGCGCGCCTGCCGTCCCACCCCGCGCACGGGGGCCCTCGGCGCCTCCGCATCGGGCGCCACCCGGTCCTGCATGCGCAGGTAGTCGCGGTGCGCCGGCGGGGCCGACGGCTCGAGCTTCACCCGCATCGTGCCTTCCACCTGGGACCAGCGTTCGCGGTCGGCGGGGCACCGGAAGGTGAACGCCTCCGCCGTGCCGCCGCCGTGGCCCGCGCGGCCGACGCGGTGCACGTACTCCTCGGGCAGCAGGGGAACGTCGTAGTTGACCACCGTGCGCGCGGCCGGCACGTGCAGCCCGCGCGCCGCCACGTCGGTCGCCACCACCACGTCGGCATGGCCCGCCGCGAACGCCTCGAGCGCCTCCTGGCGCTGGCGCTGGCTGCGGTCGCCGTGGATCAGCACCGTGCGCACGGCGTGCCGCCGCAGCGCCGCCGCCACCCAGCCCGCACGCCGCCGCGTGCGGCAGAACACCATCACGCCGCGCCGCTTGCCGTCCTTCACGAGCGCCACCGTGACCGCGGTCTTCGCCTCGTCGGGCAGGTCGAAGAGGTGCTGGCCGAGGTCGGTGCGCCGCTCGGGCGTGCCCTCGACGCGCGCCCGTTCGCGGCCGACGAGGTCGATGCGTTCCGGCGCGCGCAGCATCTCCTCGACCACCGTCTCGACGGGGCGGGGCATCGTGGCGGTGAAGAAGAGGAGCTGCCGCGATTCCGGCGCGCGCGAGAGGATCTCCTTCGCCTGCGGCAGGAAGCCCATGTCGAGCATGCGATCGGCCTCGTCGAGCACGCACTGCTGCACGAAGGCGAGCGACAGCACGTCGAGCTCGCAGAGCTCGCGCACGCGGCCGGGCGTCCCCACCAGCAGGTCGATCCCGTCCTCGACGCGCTCGCGCTGCGGGGCCAGTGCGCTCTTGCCGTAGACCGCGGCGGCGCGCAGCACCGTCCCGCGGAAGAGCAGGCCCGCCTCCTTCGCCACCTGCTGCGCCAGTTCGCGCGTGGGGCAGAGCACGAGCGCCCGCAGGCGGCGGCGCGGGTCCACCGGCCGGCCGCGCACGCGCACGGGCGGCTCGGCCAGGAGCCGCATGGCCACGGGCACCAGGTACCCGAGCGTCTTCCCGGTCCCGGTGGCGGCCACGACGGCGAGGTCGCCGCCGCGCGCCGCGGCGGGAATCGCCGCGCGCTGCACGGGCGTCGGCGAGGCGGCGCCCATCCGTGCGAGCGATCCGCAGAGCAGTGCGGGCACGCCCAGCGCGGCAAAATCGGGTCCGTCGGTCATCGGCCGCACTCTACGCGCACGGCCGCCCGCATCACTTCTTCGGTGCGGCGGGGGGCTCCGGCTCCTCGTCGGGCGCGGGAGGCGCGCGCTGCAGGTCCTTCTCGAGGTACTTGGCGCGCATCCGCTTGTGCCGGTCGTTGAGGTCCACCTCGCCGCCGTCGATCCACGCGCGGCGCACGCTCGAGGTCACCTCGAACGGATCTCCGGTCCACAGGACGATGGTCGCGCTCTTGCCCGGCTCGATGGTGCCGTACCGGTCGGCGACGCCCGCGATCGATGCGGGCACGCGCGTCACCGCGCCGAGCATCGCCGCATGCACGTCGGCCAGCATGCCGGCCGGCGCGTGCGCCGCGGCGCGCCCGGCCTGCGCCGGGAGCGACCGCTCGTGCGCGGGCTCGTCGCCCGAGGCAAGCGAGCACTGGAGGCCCGCGGCCATCAGGCGCACGGGAAGCTCGTACACCGACGCATAGTGGTCGTGCTCGCGCAGGGGCAGGCGGTTCACGCCCGCCACGATGACCGGCACGTCGTGGTCCTTCAGGAGCCCGACCACCTCGAGTGCGCCCAGCCCGCCCACCACCACCGGGCGGTAGTTGCGGCGCACGGCCCAGAGCACGCCCGCCTCGATCTGTCCCGGCCAGTTGGCGTCGATCAGGACGGGCTCGCGGCCCGACACCACCTCGGCGATGGACTCGTAGCGCGCATCCTTGTCGATCGTCGGATCCGCCGCGCGCGCGCGCAGGTAGGCCTCGGCCGCGTCGAAGAAGCGGTCGATCTCCGCCAGGCGCTTGTCGCGGTCCTTGCGCTGCTCCTCGGACGACTTCGCCCAGCGCGCCTGCACCGGCTCCATCATGGGCCAGCGGACGATGAGTCCCGCCGCCGGGCGCACGGTGCGCTCCATCGCGGTCCAGCCGTCGAGCCGCATGGCGCTCGCGTGGCCGGCGACCACGCCACCGGAGGGGAACGTGTGCGCCATCAGGATGCCGGCGTTGCGCGCCACGGGAGGCAGGTCGCTGTCGGGGTTGGTGGCGGTGGCGGCGTGGATCTCCGCGCGGAAGTCGCCGAACTCGCGCGTGTCGTCGGTGGCCTCCACCTGCAGCGTCTCGATGAGCCCGAGCGTGGTGGCGCTCGCCCAGAGGCCGGGCGTCACCACGTGGCCCGCGGCGTCGATCACGTCGGCGTCCGGCTTCGCGGTTCCGGCGGGCATCGGCTCCGCCCCGACCGCGAGCACCTTGCCGTCGTCGAGCACCACCCACCCCTTCGGGATCGCCGACGCACCCGGCACGGCCGTGTGCACCGCGACGTTGCGCAAGACAACCTGCGTCCGCTGGGGCGGGGCGGGGATCTCGGTCGACTGCGCCGACGACGGCATCGCCATGCATGCGGCCGCCGTCGCGGCCGCGATGGCGTAGCACGCATGCAATCTCCCGACCGTCAGCGTCTTGCCGATCGCCGTCATCGCGCACCTCCTTCGCCGAGGGTCTCCTCGAAGATCGCGTTCCACGAGTCCATCCGGTCGCACCCGCACTCGCCGGGCCGGATGGCCGACGGATCGATGCCGGAACGCACCTGGTCCATCAGGACGTCGGCGCGCGTGCCGAGCATGCGAACGAGCAGGCTGCCCGAGCGCATCCCGTCGACCGGCGGAGGACCGCCGCCCGGCGCGCCGCCCCGCCGCCCGCGCGTGCCGCCGCCGCCGCCGTCGCTTCCCGCACCGTCCTTGCCCCACTCGCCCATGGCAAGCTCCACCAGCCGCGCCCGCGTCGCCGCGTCGCGCGCACGCATCGCCGCGTCCTCTGCCACGTCGAAGCGACGCACGCCGTCCACCCACGTCTGCAGGCAGCGCGCATACACGCTGAGCGGGTCCGCGCTCCACACGGCGAAGTCCGCGTCCTTGCCGGGCTCGAGCGAGCCGGTCATGCCGTCGATGCGCAGCTGCTTCGCGGGATTGATGGTCACCAGCTTGATCGCCTCCTCGCGGGGCATCGCGCCGTAGCGCACGCCCTTGGCGGCCTCGGTGTTCATGCGCCGGGCCAGCTCGTCGCTGTCGGAGTTGAAGCTGGTGACGACGCCGGCCTTCCACAGCATCTGGCCGTTCCACGGGATGGCGTCCATCACCTCCACCTTGTACGCCCACCAGTCGCTGAAGCTCGAGGCACCGGCGCCGTGGCGGGCGATGTCGTCGGCCACCTTGTAGCCCTCCAGCACGTGCTGCAGCGTGCCCACGGTGAAGCCGAAGTCGTCGGCGATCCGCAGGAGCATCGAGATCTCGTCCTGGCGGTAGCTGTGGCAGTGCACCAGCCGCTTCTTCTCCAGGATCTCGGCCAGCGCCTCCAGCTCGAGGTCGGGTGCCGGCGGCACGGCGCGCGCGCGCTCCGCCTCGGGCAGGGCGGCCCAGCGCGCGTGCGCGGCGCGCCACTCGCGGGCGGCCTGGAAGCGGTCGCGGATCAGGGTCTCGACGCCGAGCCGCGAGCTCGGGTAGCGCCGCTTGTTGCGCACCACGTTCTCGCCGAGGGCGAACTTGATGCCCGGGATCGCGCCCTTCACCGGGAACGCGGTCGACGGCTCGCCCCAGCGCAGCTTGACCACGGAGTTCTGCCCGCCGATCGGGTTGGCGCTGCCGTGCAGCTGGTTGGCCGCGGTCAGCCCGCCGGCGAGCTGCCGGTACCAGTCGACGTCCTCGCCGTTCACCGCATCCTGGATGCGCACCTCGGCGGTGACGTTCTGCGTCCACTCGTTGACGCCGCCGTCGATGCCCGTGTGGCTGTGGCAGTCGACGAGCCCGGGGGTCACGTGCAGGCCCCGTCCGTCGATCACGTGCGCGGCCTTCAGTTCGTCGGGGGTGAGCTTCGCGCGCAGCCCCGTGCCCACCGCGGCGATCTTGCCTCCGCGCACCAGCACGTCGCAGTCGGGCACGATCCCCGCCTCCGCCGCGGTCCACACGGTGGCACCCTCGACGAGCACGCATGCGGGCGCGAACGGCGCGGCGACGCCGAAGTCCGCAAGCGGCACCGTGCGCGGGATCGCGGCGATCACGGCCGCCGCCTTCTCCCGTGCCGCGGCCGGATCGGCCGGCGGCGTGCCGCCGCCCTCGGCGATGCGGCGCTCGCGCTCCTTGCGCGGATCCGGCACGTCGCCCGTGCGGTCGGTGGACACGATGCTCCAGCGGATCGACGCACCGTCCGGGCGGGCAAGCACCAGTTCCGCGCCGTTCCGCGTGGCCACCAGCGTGCCGCGCAGCGGGACGTCGGCGCCGAAGGGCTTGCCCTCGACCGTGAATCCGGCGCGCGCCTCGTCGAAGTTCGCGCCGTCGGCGCGCGTCGTCTCTTCCTTCCCGTCGGCCTTTTCCTCGCGCTTGGGGCCCTTGAACGAGATCGACCGGGCATCGGGATCGACCACGATCGACGCCGGCCCCGCTGCTACCTGCCAGCCGCCGCTCGCCTCGCGCAGCGCGTAAGTCCCCTTCATCGGGAACTTGCTGCGCGGCTCCACCTCGTGGCGAAGGCCGGCAACCCACGTCTCCCGCACCTTGGCGTCCTCGCCGAAGAGCGATCCGTCCACCACCACCAGGTTCGCCAGCCGTCCGGCGCGCACCTCGCCGGCGATCGCTTCCATGCCCAGCATCCGCGCCGGATGCACCGTGAGGGCCGCCAGCAGCTCGTCCGGCGTCGTGCCGGCGTCGAGCGCGCGTCGTGCCGCCTTCGCGAACGCCCCGGCATCCTTGAGCCGCACCGTGCTCGCCGCCGCGGGAACGCCCGCCCGAAGCAGGGTGGCGAGGTTGGTCGGCGCCAGCGCCCAGTGCGCGAGGTCGCGAAGCGGCACGGCGTCGATCGCGCGCGGGGTGCTCACGTCCGGCGTGCGCGGGAAGTCCATGGGCACCACCACCGGCCGGCCGGTGGCCTTCACGGCCTCGAGCAGCCGGTACTCGCGACCGCTGCCCACCATGGCGGCATCGAGGCGGAATTCACGCGCGACCGCATCGGCGCGTAGGAACATGCGCTCGTCCGTCGCGTCGAACCAGGCCCGCTGTGCCCCGCGCACCGTCGGGGCGAGCGCCGCCAGCGCGTTCGACTGGACGGGCGGCGTGTTCCCCGCCGGGTGCGCGCGCCACGTCTCGGTGGCCGTCGCGTACCACGCCGCGTCCGCGAACGTCTGCCGCACCAGGGCCACGGCGCCGATGAGCGCTCCCGGGTAGGTGGCGCGGTTCCATGCCTCGGGGTCGTCCTCGGCACCGGGCCGGCCGCCCGTCGTCTCGAACGCGACGTCCGTGCCCGCATCCGGCTGCACGCACCGCGCCGCACGCGGGTCTTCGCCGAGCAGCACCACCTGGGATGACCCGCGGAAGATGCCGGCATCGGGCCGAACGGCCGCGGCCGTGAACCCGACGTCGCGCAGCGCCTTGCGTTGGTCGGTCGTCAGCGCGGGCAGGTCGGCCGCGCGCACCTGCGGGGTGACGCGCGTGTTCCAGTGCGCCCCTGCCTCGGCCGCCGCCGCACGCGCCGCGGCCGCGCTGTCCACGCGCACGCATGCGTCGATGAAGCCGGCGTACACGGTGGCGCCCGCGCCATCGTGCACCGTCGTCCCCGCCGGGATCTCGACCGCACCGCGCGCCCCCACGCGCTCGATCCAGCCGTCCTTCATGACCACCACGCCGTCGGCGAGCCGCTCCCCGGGCGTGACCACGACGGAGACGTTCACGAGCGCATCGCGCCGCACGTCCACGGGCCGCATGGCCGCCGGCGGCGGTTCCTGGGCGACCACGGGCCACGCGGTGGCGGCGGCAAGCACCAGGGCCGTCGCGGGGCGGGCCAGTGCGGACGGACGGCGTTCAGCGCGGGTCATGCCCGCGAGTCATACCGAAATGCGGCGCGGGCAACCGCCCGGGCTCACTCGGAGATGTCGCGGAGCAGGCCCTCGATCGCGGCCTGCAGCTTCTCGGGCGACTCGTAGGTGCCGCTGGCGATGGCCTGCTTGATCGCCTCGACGCGCGCCATGCGGACGTCGGGCATCGCGCGGATGGCATCGAGGTGGCGGGCGTGGTCCGACAGCTCGACGCGGTCGCGTCCCTCGGCCCAGCGCGGGGCAGCCGGGGCCGCCTCGCCCTGCGCGTTCGCCCGGTAGGCGGCGCTTGCCTCATGGATGCGGGCGGCGGCGCCGGTGGCGCCCAAGCCGCTTGACGGACCGACGTGGCCGATGTCGTTCATCACAGCCTCCTGCCGGTGGAACGGTCCAGTCCGTTCGACGTGCCACCGCGTCTCGTTCGCGCCCGCGATCCATCGCGAGGCCTGTCGCCGGCGAACGTCGCCGGCACGAAGAGTGGTATCGTCAAACGCGCCCGAATTGCTTGAGCGTCAAGGGATCGTAGCCCACCCCGATGAAGGCCCATAAGTCATCACGCACCAATGACTTCCGGTTCGCCTCCCTGGCGGCGGCCTGCGTGCTGCTGGCCGGCTGCGACAGCGCGCCGAAGGCCCAGGCGCCCGCAAGCGCTGCGCCCGTCGCGGATGCCCCCAAGAACCCCGCGAAGCCCGGACCCACCCGCATCGCCCCGAAGCGTGCCGCCGCGGCCCCGGCGCCGGACCCTGATCCGACGGCCGCACTCATGAACCCCGGCGACGAGCTCGAGCCGGAGCCGGCCCCGCGCGCACCCGCCCG
>JBEITQ010000112.1:0-6589 GCA_040374835.1 Phycisphaeraceae bacterium
GATTCCGGGTGAAATCTCGCGTCCATGCCCACCCTCGCCGCCTGCTCGTGGAGCCTGCGAACCGCCTCGCCAGACGAACTCGCCGACGCGCTCGCGCGGTGCGGGTTCGACGCCGTGCAGCTGGCGCTCGTGCCCTGCGTCGAGGAACCGGCCGCGTGGGGCCGTGCGGCCGAGGCGCTGCGCGCGCGCGGCATCCGCACCGTGAGCGGCATGCTCGCCACCGTCGGCGAGGACTACTCGACGCTCGAGTCGATCGCGCGCACCGGCGGGGTGCGCCCGGACGCCACGTGGCCGGCCACGCGCGCGCGTGCCGCGGCCGTCGCGGACATGGCCGGCCGCGCGGGGATCGGCCTGGTCACCTTCCATGCGGGATTCATCCCGCACGACCGCGCCGACCCGGGACGCCGCGCGATGGTCGCGCGGCTGCGCGAGGTGGCCGACCTCTTCGCCGCGCAGGGGGTGCGCGTGGCGTTCGAGACCGGCCAGGAGGACGCGGCGACGCTGCTCGGCGCGCTCGAGGAGATCGCGCACCCGAACGTGGGCGTCAACTTCGACCCCGCGAACATGATCCTCTACGGGATGGGCGATCCCGTGGCGTCGCTGCGCGCGCTTTCCGCGCACGTGGTGCAGGTGCACGTCAAGGACGCGGTGCCGGCGGCGGTGCCCGGCACGTGGGGCCGCGAGGTGGTCGTGGGCACGGGCTCGGTGGACTGGCCCGCCTTCCTCGCGGAAGTCGCCCGGCTCCCGCGGGCGCTCGACCTGGTCATCGAGCGCGAGGCGGGCCCGACGCGCGAGGCCGACATCGCCGCCGCCGCGGCGCTGGTGCGCCGCCTGGCCCCCGGGTTCGCGCCCGCCGCGTCGCGCTGAGCCCGCGCACCTACCATCCACCGGCGATGCCCACCTACGCCTACGCCATCGTCAAGCCCGACGGCACCGACGGCGACGTCTTCGAGGTGTTCCAGAAGCTGAGCGACCCGCCGCTCACGGTGCACCCGGAGACCGGCGAGCCGGTGCGGCGCATCATCGTGGCGCCGCAGGTGCAGACCTCGAGCGACACGCAGCGCTTCTCGAAGTCGAACCTCGAGCGCCTGGGCTTCTCGCGCTTCGAGCGCAAGGGCAGCGGCTACTTCGAGAAGACCGCGGGCAAGGGCCCCGACGCCCTCAGCGCCGGCGACTGAGCCCGATGCCCGCGCCGACCGACGCCGCCCGCATCGAGGAGCTGCGCACGCTCCTCCACCGCGCCAACCGCGCCTACTACGTCGAGTCCGCGCCCTTCATGGCCGACTCCGAGTTCGACGCGCTGCTCGCCGAGCTTGCCTCGCTCGAGTCGCGCCACCCGGAGCTCGCCGACCCGAACAGCCCCACGCAGCGGGTGGGCGGCGGGCCGGTCGACGGGTTCGTGCAGGTCGCGCACCGGGTGCCGATGATGTCGGTCGACAACACCTACTCGATCGAGGACCTGCGAGCGTGGTGGGAGCGCTGCGAGCGCGCGCTCGGCCGCCCGTTCCAGGCGGTGGCGGACCCGAAGGTGGACGGCGTGGCCATCAGCCTGCGCTACGAGGCGGGCCGGCTGGTGCAGGCGGCGACGCGCGGCGACGGCACCGCCGGCGACGACGTCACGCACAACGTGCGCGCGATCCCCGCGGTGCCGCTCGTCCTCTCCGGCGAGCGTGCCCGCGTGCCGGACGTGCTCGAGGTACGCGGCGAGATCTACATGCCCAACGCGAGCTTCGAGCGGATCAACGCCGAGCGGCGCGCGGCGGGCGAGCCCGAGTTCATGAACGCGCGCAACTCGACGGCGGGCACCCTCAAGAGCCTCGACCCCGCGGTGGTGCGGTCGCGCGGCCTCAGCTTCGTCGCGCACGGGGCGGGCGAGTGCTCCGGCGTGGCGGACGCGGGCATGCCGGTCGAGCGTTACTCGCAGTTCCTGGCCGTGCTCCGCGCGCTGGGCGTGCCGACCTCGCCGCGCTCGCGGACCTGCCGCGGCGCCGACGAGTGCGTGGCCGAGATCGAGTCGTTCGCGGCCGCGCGCGCCGAGCTCGACTTCGCGGTCGACGGCATGGTGGTCAAGGTCGACTCGTTCGCCGACCAGCGCGAGCTTGGCGCCACGGCGAAGAGCCCGCGCTGGGCCGTCGCCTTCAAGTACCCCGCCGAGCGGCGGCCCACCGTCCTCGAGCGGATCGACTGGGAGGTGGGCAAGGGCGGCACGCTCACCCCGCGGGCCATCATGGCGCCGGTCGTGATCGCCGGCACCAAGGTGCAGCACGCCTCGCTCCACAACATCGACGAGATCCACCGCAAGGACATCCGCGTCGGCGACACCGTGGTGGTCGAGAAGGCCGGCGAGATCATCCCGCAGGTGGTCGAGGTGGTGGCGACTGCGCGCCCCGCCGGCGCCGTGCCCGTCGAGCCGCCCGCCGCGTGCCCGAGCTGCGGCGAGCCGGTGACCAAGGAGGGCCCGAAGCTCTTCTGCACCAACGGCGCGTGCCCCGCGCAGTTCCGCGAGCGGCTCAAGTGGTTCGTCGGCCGCGACCAGATGGACATCGACGGCCTGGGCGAGAAGATCGTGGACGCGCTGGTCGACGCCGGCCTGGTCCGCGGCTTCGCCGACGTGTTCACGCTCGACCCCGCGCAGGTGGCGGCGCTGGCCTCCGAGACCGAGACCAAGGCCGGCACGCGCGTGCGCCGCAAGATCGGCGACAAGGTGGCCGCCTCGATCGCGGCCGGCGCCGAGGCGGCGCGCGGCCGCGGGCTCGCGCGCGTCCTCGCGGCGCTCGGCATCCGCCACCTCGGGGCCGCCACCGCCAAGAGCCTGGCGCGTGCCTACCCCGACATCGACGCGCTGCTCGGCGCCTCGGTCGAGTCGCTGCAGGAGATCCGCGACATCGGCGAGGTCACCGCCCCGAGCATCCATGCCGACCTCCGCTCCCATGCGATGCAGGCGGCCTTCCGCGCGCTGCGCGAGGCGGGGGTGTCGCTTGCGAGCACCTCGTACGTCGGCGCTGCCGCGGCGGCGGCCGCCGACTCGCCGTTTGCCGGGAAGACCGTCGTCCTCACCGGCGAACTCGAGACCATGGACCGCCGCGCGGCCACCGAGCGGCTCGAAGCCCTCGGGGCGAAGGTCTCCGGAAGCGTCAGCAAGAAGACCGACCTCGTGATCGCGGGCCCGGGGGCGGGCAGCAAGCTCGCGAAGGCGCGCGAACTCGGGATCGAGGTCTGGGACGAGGCGGCCTTCGCCGCGGCGCTCAGTCGAGCGTGAGCCGCGGCGCGCCGCCGCCCGACACCTCGCAGCGGCCGGTGCGGCCGTCGCGCTGCGTGAAGCGCACCACCACGTTCCCGGCCTCGAGCGGCTTGAGTTCCGCCCACTGCCAGGCATCGCTCTCGCGGTCGGACTGCGGCGCCACCAGCACGCTGTCGCCGGGGTCGGTCGGGTCCAGCTGGCGCAGGCTGAAGGCCGGCGCCTTGCCCTCGGCGCGCATCACGCTCAGGAAGTAGGAGTGTCCGCCGGCGGCGATCGCCGGGAAGTCGACGCGCGGGGGCTTCGGGAAGAGCGTCCCCCCGAAGAACTTCGCCGCGAAGAAGGCGAGCACCAGGAAGACGAGGACCGCGATCGCGAGGCTGCGAAGCGCGAGCAGGAACTGGTTCACGGCGAAAGTGTAAGCCCGAGGAACCAGCTCGCGGCGAGCACCGCGCCCGCGACCGCGAGCCGCCACCACCCGAAGAGCGCGAGCGTGTGCCTGCCGAGGTACCTCACCAGGAAGTCGACCGCGAGCGCCGCGCTCGCCCACGAGACGAGGAGCCCGCACGCAAGCGGCAGCCATCCGCCGATCTCCGCGAGGAACGCGTCGGTCTCGCCGGCCTTCACGATCTTGAGCGCGCTGTAGCCGCTGGCCGCGGTGAGCGTCACGAGCCCGAGCAGGAAGCTGAACTCCGCCGCCGCCACGCCGCCGAGGCCGATCAGCAGGCCGCCGAGGATCGTGGCGAACGAGCGGCTCGTTCCCGGCCAGAGCGCCAGGCACTGCATGAGGCCGACGAATAGCGCGTGCCCGGCCGTCATGCGCTCGATGGGCATGCCCGGCGACTGCAGCCGCCGCGCCTGCCATGGGGCCATCGCCAGCATCACGACGCCGCCCACGGCAAGCGCCGCCGCCACGGCCGCGGGGTTGAAGAGGTTCCCCTTGATCCAGTCCTTCGCCGCGAAGCCGATCGCCGCCGAGGGCGCGAAGGCGATCATCACGTTGCGCGCCACCGTCCATCCGGCGCGCATCTCGTCCTCCGGGCCCAGGCCCCGAAGCCCCGCGCGCGAGAGCGTCCCGCGCGCCATCTGCGCCACGCGCGCGCGGTAGAGCCCGAGCACCGCGAGGATCGCGCCGCCCTGGATGATGATCTCGAAGTCGTGGACCGCGGCGCGCTGCGCCTCGGTGCGGTCGAGCCCCAGCAGCCACGACGTGATGATCAGGTGGCCGGTGCTCGAGACCGGGAGGTACTCGGTGATCCCCTCCACCATCCCGAGGACCCAGGCGTCGAGCGGGGTCATGCGTGGCCTTCCGCGTCGAGCCAGGGCATCAGCGCGCGCACGTCGGTGCCGGCGCGTTCCATCGGGTGCCCGGCCGCGGCCTCTCGCGCGGCACGGAACCACGGCGCGCCGGCGTCGTGGTCGGCCTGCATGCGGCGGGTGAACTCGCCGCTGCGGATCTCGTCGAGGAGCCTTCGCATCTGCGCGCGCACGTGCTCATCGGCGATCAGCGGCGCGGCGCGGTAGGTTCCGAACTCCGCCGTGTTGCTGATCGCGCGCCGCATGCCCGCGGGTCCGCGCGCATACAGCAGGTCGGCCACCTGCTTGATCTCGTGCACGCACTCGGTGTAGGCAAGGAGCGGCGGGTAGCCCGCCTCGACCAGCGTCTCGAACGCCGCCTGCGCCAGGCCCATCATGCCGCCGCAGAGCACCGCCTGCTCGCCGAAGAGGTCGGTCACCGCCTCGGCCTCGAAGGTCGTGCGCACGACGCCCGCGCGGCCGCAGCCGATGCCCGCGGACCACGCGCGGGCAAGCGCGTGCGCGTTCGGTCCGCCGTCGGCGGCGTCCCGTTCCTGGTGCACCGCGAGCAGGGCGGGGATGCCCTGGCCCTGCACGTAGCGCGCGCGCAGGGTGGTGCCAGGGCCCTTCGGCGCCACCATCACGATGCCGATCCCCGCGGCCGGCCGCACGAGGCCGAAGTGGATGCTCGAACCGTGGATGAACCCCGCGACCTGGCCGGGCCGGATCACCGGTGCCACCTCGCGCGCCCAGACCTCGGCGTGCGTCTCGTCGGGCAGCGCCAGGATCGCCAGGTCGCTCCGGGTGATCGCGTCGCGCGTGTCCGCGGTGGCGAACCCGTCGCGCGCCGCCCGGTCGCGGGCCGCCGACCCGGATCGCCCGGCCACCCGGACGTCGATCCCGCTGTCGCGGAGGTTCAGCGCGTGGGCCCGGCCCTGGTTGCCGTAGCCCACGACCACCACCTGCCGGCCGAGCAGCGCGTCCGGGGTGGGGCAGGGCTCCATGGGGGGCGGGGATGCCTCCATGACCGATATCTTCCCGGATTTCTCCTCGTTGGGGCGCATCTTCCTCGGGAATCTTCGCGAAAGAGAGCGTGGATTGCCTGACCAACCCCTCCAGCAATCCCAGACTGTCAGGTGATGGCGCTGCCCTCGCGTCGGGGTTTCCCGAACCGCGGATCCAGGTGCGCCGTTTCAGAGGCATGGGACCGTTCGTTCAGGGCTCTACCTCGCGGCACTTCCCGGACGCGCCCGGTTTCAAGGGCGCTCACGGGGAATGCCGAGTCAGGGTTCAGCAAAGGAGTCCGAATCATGCGGTATCCCGGACCACGAAACGACCGGCCTGAGACGACAGGAGCGCACGGAATGGTCACAGTCGACGCACCCAACCGACGGTCGGACGACCGATTCCGGTTCAGCCCGGCCTACACCCGGGTCGTGGTGATCCCGTCGACGCCCCCCTCGGGCAGTCCGGCCGGCGGCGCAGTCGTGATCGACGGCCTCGAACTCGGGCCCGAGTTCGACATCGACCTCGGCACGCCGAAGGGCGGCCTGGAGGGCCACGGCTACGACGTCTCGATGACCGGCATGCGCTTCGAGCTCGACGAGGCCCTGCCCGTCGGCTCCGAGGTCGCCGTGCAGCTCTACGCTCCCGCCGAGAAGGAGCCGATCTCGATGCGCGGCACGGTCGTGCGCGTCTTCAGCGCCGACGACGACCCGGGCCCGCGCCGCATGGGCGTGCAGTTCACCGGCTTCGCGACCCCGAAGGACCGCGAGCGCCTGTCCAACCGCATCAACGCCCGCGCCTGCTGCTGGCCGAAGTGAGCCCGGCGGCCGCCGGCGGGCATCGGCCTCAGTGGCGAAACCTCCCCGTTCCGCTGCAACGCGCCCCGCGCCCAAGCCGATAGCGTCTTGGGACGCCCGTGGTGACTTCCGAGCGCGAACATTCCTTCCAGCATCCCGCCCTCGGCGCAGCGATGGCCGCGCGCAACGCCGTCTCCGCCGAGATGGCCGTGGCCGGCCGCGCGCGGCACGATCCCGGCGACCGGGCGTGGGC
>JBEITQ010000057.1:0-9494 GCA_040374835.1 Phycisphaeraceae bacterium
CGCCTCGCGCAGCGCTGCAAGCTCCGCAAGCTCCGAGGCGTCGATGCCCGCCGCCGCCGCCAGCGCTCCGAGGTCGCCCGCGAGCGGCACGCGCGTGCGCACCGCCTGCTCGAAGCGCGCCAGCGCGTCTCCGGCGAGCCCGAGCGCGGCGGCGCGCTTGGCGAACTCGTCCGCCGGCACCTTGTCGCGGCGGTCGAGGAGCTCGAACGCCGAGGCGACCGACTCCTCGTCCACGCCGAGGGCGCGCACCACGCGCGCCGCGGCCACGCGGTGGCTCACCTTGACGCGCACGTGCGCGGGCGTGAGCCCCAGGCGCGAGAGCGCGGACACCGCCACGCCGATCACCTCGGCGTCGACCGCCGGCCCCTCGGCGCCGAGGAGGTCGACGTTCCACTGGAAGAACTCGCGCAGGCGCCCGCGCTGCGGGCGCTCGGCGCGGAAGAAGTTCGGCACCGCGAACCACTTGACCGGCATCGGCAGCTGCGCGGCGCGCGCGGCCACCATGCGCGCGAGGGTCGGGGTGAATTCCGGGCGCAGCGCGTAGTCGTCGCTGCCGCCGGCACGGCGGAAGCTGAAGAGCTCGCTGACGATCCCCTCGCCGCTCTTGGCCGTGTAGAGCCCGAGGTGCTCGAAGGTGGGGCCGTCGACCTCCTCGTACCCGAAGCAGGTGCTGGCCTCGCGCCAGGCGCCCTCCAGGCGCCGCCGCACCGCCATCTCGGCGGGATAGAAGTCGCGCGTGCCCTTGGGCGCCTGGAAGCGCACGTCAGGACCTCGAGGGGCGCACGATCACGGCGCAGGCGATCGAGGCGAGCGCCCACGTGACCAGGCCGTCGACGAAGAGGGCGATCGAGTAGCCGTCGGGCAGGTGGAAGAAGTTCCAGATCACCCCGTGCGTGGCGAGCACCGCGAAGAGCGGGACCAGGAGGGCGAGCGCCAGCCGGTCCTGCGGGCGGGCGCCGAACTTCGCCGCCACGCCGAACACCACGGCGAGCAGGCCGGCCGCGAACAGCTCGATCGCGAAGCCGCGCACGAGCACCGTCGGCGACTCCGGGTCGATGCCCTGCTTGCGCACCACGGCCATGACCAGCGGCCCCGAGCGGTGCTCGGCGAGGAACGCGTCCTGCGCGATGGTCGCCTGCTGCGGCGTCATGCCCTCGAGCGAGGGCGGCGCGGGGTACAGGTACGCCCCGTCCTCGGGCACCGCCGCGGCGAGGCGCGCGCCCGCGTCCGACCCGCCCGGCATCGGGCGGAACGCGAAGTCGTAGAGGCCCGAGGTCCACGAGAAGGCGCCCCAGCCGAAGGCGAGGACGGCGCCGACCACGGTCGCGAGGAGGATGCGGATGGCCATGCGCCGGAGGCTAGCAAATCGGCCTCTTGCCGATCCGCGGCGCGCTCAGCGGATGTCCGCGACCGCCACCGGCCGACGCGTGCGCGCGCAGCGGATCGCCGCCTCGAGCACGCGCTGCACCTCGAACGCATCCGCGAAATCGGGGATCGGCACCACGGGCGCGCGGCGCCCGAGCGCCATCGCGATGTCGGCGGCCTGGCTCACGAAGCCGTGCTCGTACCCCAGCACGTGCGCGGCGGGCCAGTAGTTCCCGGCATACGGGTGCGCGGCGTCGGTGCACATGATGGTGCTCCAGCCGCGCAGGCGCGCCGGCAGCGCGTGGTCCCACCACGAGAGCTCGTTCATCCGCTCGAAGTCGAAGCGGATGCTCCCCTTCTCGCCGTTCACCTCGATGGTGTTCCGGTTCTGGTTTCCGGTGGCCAGGCGCGTGGCCTCGAAGCTCGCCACGGCGCCGCCCGACATGCGCGCGAGGAACAGCACCGCGTCGTCGACCGTGCTCTTCGCCTTGCGGCGGCCGCGCGTCGCGCGCCTGGCGCCCTTCCCGGAGATCGCGCCTCCCGAGGCCTCCACGAGGTCGCGCTCCTTGACGAAGGTCTCCTCGAGCGCGCCGACCACCTCGGTCACCTCCTCGCCGGTGACGAACCGCGCCATGTCGATGATGTGCGCGTTGAGGTCCCCGTGCGCCCCGCTCCCGGCGAGCTTGCCCTGGAAGCGCCACAGGAGCGGCGTCGACGGCCCGCCCCAGTCCTGCAGGTAGCTCGCGCGCACGTGGAAGATGCGGCCGAGCCGGCCTTCCTTCACCAGCTGGTGCGCGAGCGCCACCGCCGGGCAGCGGCGGTAGTTGAACCAGACGAACGTGCGCACGCCCTTGCGCGCCGCCTTGCGCGCGGCGTCGCGCATGGCCCGCGCGTCGGCGATGGTGCCGGCGAGGGGCTTCTCGCACGCGACGTGCCGCCCCGACTCCAGCGCGGCGATCGACACCTCCGCGTGCACGTGGTTCGGGGTGCAGACGTCCACCAGCGACACCTGCGGGTCGTCGAGCAGGTCGCGCCAGTCGTCGGTGCAGCACTGCCAGCCCCAGCGGCGCGAGAAGGCGGCGACGTCGGCCACGTCGCGCCCCGCGACCGCCCGCATCAGGACCTCCCGCGGCAGGTCGAAGAAGCGGGGCGCGGTCATCCACGCGTTGCTGTGGGCGCGGCCCATGAACTTGGTGCCGACCAGTCCGATGCCGAGGGTCTTCTCTGCCATGGGGAGTCCGTATCCTAGGGAGCGCCATGGACACCCACCTCCCCACCGAGCAGGACCGTTCCATCCACGCACGCCTGGAGCGCATCGAGCGGGACCTCGAGTCCGCGCGACGCGACGCGCGACGCTGGCGGCGCGGGGCCGTGGCCCTCGGGTCGCTGCTCGCCGCGAGCACCCTGCTTGCGGCGGTGCAGGACTCGCCGGTCGTCGACGTGATCCGCACGCGGCGCCTGGAGGTGGTGGGCGAGGAGAACAAGGTGATGCTGCTGGCGACCGCCGGCGAGACCGGCGGCCAGCTCGACGTCTGGTCGAAGGCCGGCGCCAACACCGTGCGACTGGCGTCCGCCGCCGACGGCGGCGACCTGTCGCTCTGGAACGTGCAGGGCAAGCCGGTGGGCGGCCTCTTCGCGACGCCGCTCGGCGGGCGGATCGAGATCGGCGACAGCGACGGCACGCCGCTTGCGACCTTCGCGCGCGGCGCCGACGGCGGCGCGATGGTGCTGCACGGCGCGGGCGAGAAGGCCGCGAGCCTGCGCGCCGAGGCCGGCGCGGCGGGCGCGGTGATCTCGATGACCCGCAGCGACGGCGAGGTCGGCATGCTCGCCGGCGTCGCGCAGGGCGCGGCGGTCCTGTCGATGCGCAACAGCGCCGGCAAGGAGATCCTCTACGGCGGCGCCGCCGCCGACCAGACGGGCGTGCTGCGCCTCGCGGACGCGGCCGGCAACGAGACCGCGACGCTCCTCTCGGCCGCGGGCGGCGCGCTCACCCTGAAGGACGGCGCCGGTGCCGTGACCGCGGCGCTCGCCAGCCGCGGCGCCGGCAAGGGCGGCGCGTTCGAGGTGCTCAACGGCATGGGCCGCACGGCCGTCTCGATGGATTCGGCCGAGGACGGCGGCGGCCGGTTCATGATCGGCACGTCGGGCGGCGCCCCGGCCTTCGTGGCCGAGGCCAAGGGCACGGCCGGCACGCTCTCCGCGTACTCGCAGGAGCGCCGCGTGGCGGCGATCGGCGCCGGCCGCTCGGGCGGGCTCCTCAACCTCCTCGACAACGCGGGCCAGCCCATCGTGGTGGCCGGCGCCGCGAGCGACGGGGACGGCGGCGCCATCAGCGTGCGCAACTCCTCCGGCGCGCAGATCGGCCGCCTCGGCGTCGACGCGGCCGGCGGCGGCGAGCTCGGCGTGTGGAACGCCAACGCCACCATGAAGAAGCTCCTCGAGGC
The DNA here is from genome assembly GCA_040374835.1 of Phycisphaeraceae bacterium. Lineage (GTDB taxonomy): Bacteria > Planctomycetota > Phycisphaerae > Phycisphaerales > SM1A02 > UBA966. Next base: position 3,813 of record JBEITQ010000057.1, read on the forward strand.
ACCGACCGCCGCGGGCGCGAAGTGACCGCGTTCCTGCACTCCTCGCCCCACCCCTCGCTTCCCATGACCACGACCGGCACCACCGTCCCCGCCACCGCGCGCGTCGAGCTCGAGGAAGTGATCGCGCCCGCAGGCGACGCGCCCGCGCGCGTGCGCATCGCGCCCACGGGCACCGCCTACCGCCTCGAGCTCGTCCTCGACGGCGACGCGGGCGCGCTGGCGGGCCGCGTCGGCAAGCGGGTCTCGGGCACGGTGCGCGGCCGCGCGCTGCGCGCCTGGCATGCCACCGCCGGCGGCTGCTTCATCGAGCCCGTGTGGGGCATGCCCCGCATCGTCCAGGGACGCGTCCTCGCCGTCGACGTGCAGTCGAACGCGGTGCTCATCGAGCTCGCGGTGCCGGCGTGGATCGAGATGGAGTCGTCGCAGCCGGTCGCACAGTGGCAGACGGGCGACATGCTGAACTTCTACGTCGAGAGCGGGATGCGCTTCACGCCCGCGGCGTGAGCGCCGACGGCCGCATCGCCAGGAAGTTCGCCAGGAGGCGGGGCCCCTCCACGGTCAGGAAGCTCTCGGGGTGGAACTGCACGCCCTCCATGGGCGCGGCCCCGGGCGGCGCCTTCCATCGAAGCCCCATGACCTCCCCGCGCGCGGTGCGCGCCGAGACCTCGAAGTCGGCCGTCACGCTCGCCGGCTCCACCACCAGCGAGTGGTAGCGCGTGGCGACGAAGGGGTTCGGGAGCCCGGCGAAGACGCCGCGGCCGTCGTGGTGCACCTCGCTCGTCTTGCCGTGGACCGGGGCGTCGCCGCGGCGCACGCGCATGCCGTGGCAGTCGGCGATCGCCTGGTGCCCCAGGCACACCCCGAGCGCGGGGATGCGGCCGCGGAAGTGCGCCAGCAGCGCGCGGCTTGCCCCCGACTCGGCGGGCGTGCACGGGCCGGGCGAGACCACCAGGTGGGTCGGCGACATCGCCTCGGCGCGCGCGACGTCGATCGCGTCGTTGCGCACCACCTCGACCGCGAGCGCCGGGTCGATCTCCGCGAAGCGCTGGACGAGGTTCCAGGTGAACGAGTCGTAGTTGTCGACGAGGAGCAGCACCGCCGGCGCGGACGATAGCCGCGCGGCTCAGGCCGCCTCGGCGCGCGTCCCCGCGACGCCGTCCGGCGTCACCAGGAACAGGTCGGAGCAGATCGGGTACGGGAGCCGGTGGTACTCCTGCTCGGCGCGCGCGCGCAGGCGCGAGACGAAGGGCTCCGGGTCGCCGGTCATGGCCAGGAACATGTCCCGCGCCGGCGCCGCCACCAGGAAGGTGCGCCCCAGCTGCGAGGCGAGCCGCGCATGGAGGTCCCCCATCAGCAGGCGTGCCGCGTCGTAGCCGTCGTGCATCGAGATGATCGCGGCGCGGCCGCCCTCGTTCGAGCGCACCACCTGCACGTCGAGGTTCGGCGCGTAGCGCTCCAGGTTCGCGCGGGCGATCTCCTCGAGCTCGTCGGCGGTGACGCCCCAGCGGATCATCTGCTCCGTGCCGATGGAGACCGTGTAGTGCGGCATGTCCATCACGAAGACGATGACCGTGTCGTTGACCCACTGCACGTGCGCGACCTGCTCGCGGTCGAGCGTGCGGAAGATCGAGGCCGGCTGGATGCGCGGCATGATGCGGGCGCGCGCCACCGGGAAGGGGATGTCGAGCGAGGCGAGCTGGTCGCCCTCGAGTACGCGGTCGACGTGGTGCTCGACCGTCTCCACCCAGCGCTCGGGGGCGCGCTGCACGGTGCGCCACAGGTTCTCGAGGCCCATGTGCCGGCCGTCGACGGTCAGCACGAGCGTGCCGGTGAGCGCCACCGCGCGGGACGGGTGCCGGCGGCGGACGAGGTCCACCACGGCCTGGCTGAACTGCTCGGGAGTGTCGGGAAGCTGCGGCATGGTCGTTCGGGCTCCGGGCGGCGCCCCGGCACGCGGCGGGCGTGAGGGGGAACCGGGCGGAATGTCGGATACGGGACCCGTCCCGCGAAACGGCAATCACGTAAATTCAAGCCCCGAGCCGCAGCCGACGTCCGACTTTGACGGCTGTGCGGCCCGCCCGCCCGCGACCCGACCACCATGAGCAACGTCCTTCCCGAGTTCTTCGCGCACCCGGGCCGCCGGCTGCTCGTCATCGCCGGCCCATGCGTGCTGGAATCGCCGGAGGTCAATGAGCGGATCGGCACCGTGGTGGGCGAGGCCTGCCGCGACCTCGGCTTCGACTTCGTCTTCAAGGCGAGCTTCGACAAGGCCAACCGCTCGAGCATCCGCGGCGCGCGGGGTCCGGGAATCGGGCCGGGGCTCGCGGAGCTTGCCCGCCTGCGGGAGCGCCTCAAGGCACCCGTCACCACGGACATCCATGAACCCGGCCAGGCGGCCGCCGCCGCGCAGGCGGTCGACCTCCTCCAGGTGCCGGCCTTCCTCTGCCGCCAGACCGACCTGCTGGCGGCGGCCGCCGCGACCGGCCGGCCCGTCAACGTCAAGAAGGGGCAGTTCATGGCCCCGGAGGAGATGCGCAACGTGCTGGCCAAGCTCTCCGAGGGCGGCTGCACGCAGCGGATGCTCACCGAGCGCGGAACGTTCTTCGGCTACCACCGCCTGGTCGTCGACTTCATCGGCCTCGGCGACATGATGGAGCTCGGCGCGCCGGTGTGCTTCGACGCCACCCACAGCACGCAGCTGCCAGGCGGCGCCGGCACCGCCACGGCCGGCCGCCCCGAGCGCTGCGCGATGCTGGCGCGGGCGGCCGTTTCGGCGGGCGTGCATGCCATGTTCCTGGAGTGCCACCCGGACCCGAAGGCCTCCGCCAGCGACGCCGCCACGGTGCAGCCCCTCGACCGGGTTCCGGGACTCCTCCGCGAGATCGCGCGCGTCCGGGCTGCCGTGCAGCCATAGACTTGGCCCCGGCATGCCTGCGCCGTTTCGACCCTGCGACCATTGCGCGAAGCCGGCGGTGGTCCACAACACCGTGATCGTCGGCGGCAAGGTCACCGAGGTGCACCTGTGCGAGGAGCACGCGGCGGCCGCCGGCATCCAGATGCCCGGCCATGCGCCCATCAACGCGCTGCTGGGGCAGCTGGCGCAGGTGAGCGTGACCCGCGCGCGCGGCCCGGCGTGCGCGGAGTGCGGGCACAGCTTCCATGACTTCAAGGGCTCGGGGCTCCTGGGGTGCCCGGCCTGCTACGGCACCTTCGAGGCGACGCTCGGCCCCGTGATCGAGCGTGCCCAGGGCGGCGCGCTGCAGCACGTCGGGCGCGCACCGACGCGCGCGGCAGGCGACGCGCAGCGCTCGGCGCTCCTCAAGAAGCTGATGCGCGACCTGGAGGCCGCCGTGGCGGCCGAGCAGTACGAGCGCGCGGCGCGGCTGCGCGACGCGATCAAGGAACTGCGGCCGCAGCCGGCCGGGGGCGAGCCGGCATGAGCGACGACGTGCCCGAGGCCGGGAGCTCCTTCCGCCCCGCCGACGACAGCGACGTGGTGATGAGCTGCCGCGTGCGCCTGGCGCGCAACGTGGTGGGCTTTCCGTTCGTCGCGCGCGCAACCCATCCGCAGCGGCGCGAGGTCCTGGAGACCGTGCGCGCGGCGGCGGGAGGCGACGAGGCGAGCGTCGGCCTCGCGGGCGGGCGCGCGGCCGCGGCGCAGCCCGCGCACCTGGCGTGGCTCGACATGCCCACGCTCCCGAAGCGCGACCGGCAGATCCTCTGGGAGCGGCACCTCGTGTCGCGGCAGTTCGCCGAGGGAGACTCGCCGCGCGCGGTCGCGGTGACCACCGACGAGCGCTTCTCCCTCATGGTGAACGAGGAGGACCACGTCCGCATGCAGGTCCTGCGGCCCGGGAACGCCATGCGCGAGGCCTTCGAGGTGGCCATGCGCGTGGACGACGCGCTGGGCTCGCGCCTGGACTTCGCGTTCCACCCGAGGCTCGGCTACCTGACGGCGTGCCCGACGAACGTCGGCTGCGGCATGCGCATCGGCGCCATGGTGCACCTGCGCGCGATGCGCGTCACCAACGAGCTCGAGAAGGTGAAGCGCGCCGCCAAGGAACTGCACCTGGCGGTGCGCGGCTTCCACGGCGAGGGCACCGACGCCACCGGCGACTGGTTCCAGATCTCCAACCAGCGCACGCTGGGCGTCACCGAGCACGAGCTGCTCGAGCTGGTGGCCGGGCGCATCCTGCCGCTCGTGGTGACCTGGGAGCGCGAGTCGCGCGCCCGGCTCCTCGCGCAGCAGCGGACGCTCCTCGAGGACCGCGTGTTCCGCGGGATCGCGCTCCTGCGCGCGGCGCGGCTCCTGGGGCTCGACGAGGCGATGAAGCAGCTCTCGACGGTGCGCATGGGCGCGTGCGCGGGGCTGCTGTCCGGCGTGTCGCTCGAGACCCTTGCCCGGCTCACGATCCAGGTGCAGTCGGCGCACCTGCGCGCCGCCGATCCCTCGATCGAGACCGACGACGACGAGCGCGCGGTGCGCGCCCGGGTGGTGCGCGAGGCGCTCGCGGGGACCGGCTGACCCTCAGCGCGCGGGCGCGAAGAGGCGGTCGGCCGAGGCGGCGAAGTCGAAGTCCTTGGGGGACAGGCCGCCGACGTCGTGCGTGCTCAGCGACAGCGTGACCTTCGAGTAGCGCACCAGGATGTCCGGGTGGTGCTGCACCCGCTCGGCCTCGGCGGCCACCGCGTCGACGAAGCGCATGGCATGCACGAAGTCGGCGAAGGCGTAGGTGCGCTGGATGAGGTCGCCGTCGAGCGTCCAGCCGGGAATGCCGGCGAGCCGCGACCGCGCCGCCTGTGCGTCGAGCCTGGTCATCGGATCGACTATACCGATCCGCCCGATGGAGAACGTCCCCGCCTGCTCGCGCATCGCGCCCTCGCCGACCGGTCCGCTGCACCTGGGGAACGCGTGCACCTTCCTGGTGAACTGGGCGCTCGCGCGCCGGCTGGGCTGGCGGCTCGTGCTGCGGATCGAGGACCTCGACCGCGAGCGAACGCGCGCCGCCGGCGACGCCGACGTCGAGGACCTGCTGGGGTGGCTGGGCATCGACCATGACGGGCCGGTCGTCCGCCAGTCCGCGCGGCTGCCGGCCTATGAGGCGGCGATGGAGCGCCTGGCGGAACGGGGGCTGGTCTACGAGAGCCCGCACTCGCGCGCGGAGGTGCGCGAGGCCGCGCGGGCCCTGTCGGCGCCGCACGCGGGCGATGCGCCGGCGCCCTTCCCCGCGTCGCTTCGGCCGGCCGACCGGTCCGCGTGGCGCTTCGCGCGGCGCGACGTCAACCACCGCATCCGCATGGACCCGGGCGCCGAGCGCGTCGACGACGAGGTCGCGGGCACGCACGCCTTCGACCCCGCGGCGAGCGACGGCGACTGCATCGCGTGGACGAAGGCCGGGCACCCGGCATACCAGCTGGCGGTCACCGTGGACGACATGGCGCAGGGGGTGACCGACGTGGTGCGCGGGGACGACCTGCTGCCGTCCGCGGCGATCCAGGCGCGCATCCACCGCGCGCTCGGCGGCACGCCGCCCCGCTGGTGGCACCTGCCGCTCGTCCTGGACGCCGGGGGCGCACGCATGGCGAAACGGCGCGGCAGCCGATCGCTCGCGTCGCTGCGGGAGGACGGGGCGACGCCCGACCGCATCCGCGGCCTGGTGCTCGCGTGGATCGGCGCGCGCG
>JBEITQ010000093.1:0-7408 GCA_040374835.1 Phycisphaeraceae bacterium
GCGGGCCGAAGCGAGGCCCGCGCGGATGCCTCTGGGCGGTCGGTAACTCGGCGGGACGTGGCGCGGAACGCCGCCGCCGGGCCGCGACAGGGGGCTGGAAGCGAACCCGGGCCTCGGCTACACTCCTCGATTCCCCCGCGCGGCGCTCCGGAACGGTCCGGCGTCGCGCACCACAGGCCAAGGAGCGAACCGTGTACGCGATCTTCGAGGACAGCGGAACCCAGATCAAGGTCAACGTCGGCGACGTGGTCGACCTGGACGCACGCGTCGTCGAGGACGGCGCCACGAAGCTGACCTTCGACAAGGTGCTTGCGGTCGGCACCGGCGACGGCAGCGCCGCCAAGCTCGGCATGCCGTACCTCTCCGGCGCGGCGGTCGAGGCCAAGATCGTGGGCGAGGCGCGCGGCGAGAAGCTGCGCACCGGCAAGTACAAGCGACGCAAGGGCTACCGCCGCCAGGCCGGTCACCGCCAGGAGTACCTGCGCGTGGAGATCACCGGCATCAAGGCAGCCTGAGCGCCGCGACAGACTGTGGACATGCAGCCGCCGTCCGCAAGGGCGGAGGAAAGTCCGGACACGGTTGGACACGGTGGTGGCTAACGGCCACCCATGCGCGCGGGCGCGCATGCGGGACAGTGCAACAGAGAACAGACCGCCGAACGGCGCCTCCGGGCGCGCGTGGCAAGGGTGAAACGGTGCGGTAAGAGCGCACCGCCTGGACGGCGACGCCCAGGGCACGGCAAACCCCACCGCGTGCAAGCGCAAGCAGCCCCGGCCTGCGGGCAACCGCAGGCACCCGTGTCCACGGGTTTCGGGGCGGGTCGCGCGCACGAGCGGACCGGCAACGGTCCGCCCAGAGAAATGGCTGCACGCGGCCCCGCGAGGGGCCGCCGACAGAATCCGGCTTACCGTCCACGGATGCCCGCGCCTCTTGCCCGGGGCCTCCGAGAGGGGGCCCCGGGCGCCGCGCGCCCGGGCGTCGGCGCAGCCCCCGACCACCACGGGTTGTGTGTCCCGGGTCTCCGGCCACGACATTGACGCAAAAACGTGGGAAAGGGGCTTGAGTTCCCGATGGAGACCGGGACAATCTTGCTTCGAAGGGCGACGCACCGGCCGCCCGCCACCGATCCAGCCATGAACGACCCGCTCGAGACCAACCTCAACACCAAGGCCTCGCACCCCTTCACCTACGCGATGCTGCACTACCGCCGCGCCGTCCACCCGGAGTTCTTCGGGATCGAGGCGCGCCGGAAGGTGGAGCATGGCCTCAACGAGTTCGAGGGCTGGATCTTCCGGGGCGGGCACTGCGTCCGCTTCCAGATCGGCGAGACCTGCTTCTGCGAGGTGGTGGTGGACAACCCGACCACGCTTCCGGAGCGCGGCCTGTCCGGCACGCTCCCGTGCGCGGGCGAGCACGACCACGAGGAGAAGATCACCGACCAGATCACGTACATGACGACGATCCAGTCGGAGTCGCTGAGCGACCACCTGTACCTGGGCACCTACAAGGAGATGCTCCAGCACGGGCGCGACAGCGACTCGCTGATGGTCGCGTGGACGGATCCGGGCGGCAAGCCCAACCTCTCGCTCATCGACCTCCAGCGCTACCGCGGCGAGCTGCACGTGCAGGGCTACCACCTGCGCTCGGCCGCCGGCCTGGTGCTGCGCACCCAGTCGATGGTGCAGCTGCCGGAACCCGAGCCGAAGAAGGCCGCGGCCGCGCGCGACGCGCGCCGCTGAGCGCCGTGGATGCCGCAGCCGACGAGCGACGCCACGCGCTTCCGCGCGTGCTCGCGGCGTTCGACCGCGCCATCGGCCTCGACAGCACGCTGCGGCCGGGAGCGTCGGCCGGCGCTTCCCCCGACCAGGCGAACGCGCGCGGGCGGCTCGACGCGCCCGGGCGCGAGACCGGGCCTGCGCGCGTGGACGTCGATCCGGCGCCGCGGCCGCCTGCGTCCGCCGCACCCGCCGCCGCCCGTGCCGCCCGCATCCCCGAGTCGAGCCTTCGCGCCCCGGGAGGCCGTGATGACCGCGCCGCGCGGCTCGGGGAGATCGCCTCGCGCCATGCCGCCGCCTGCCCGCACTGCACGCGTGCCACGGGCTGGACGAACCTCGTCTTCGGCGAGGGCGCCCCGGACGCCGCGGTGATGTTCGTGGGCGAGGCGCCCGGCGAGGCCGAGGACCGCACCGGTCGCCCGTTCGTCGGGCCCGCGGGCGAGAAGCTCGACGAGATGATCAAGGCGATGGGCCTCTCGCGCGGCGACGTGTACGTCGCCAACGTGCTGAAGGCGCGCCCGCCGGGAAACCGCACGCCGCTCCCGGACGAGGTGGCCGCGTGCGCGCCGTTCCTCGTCGAGCAGATCCTCGCGGTGCAGCCCAAGGCGATCGTGGCGCTCGGGGGTTCGTCGGTGCGCGCGCTGCTCGGCATCGACACCGGCATCACCCGCCTGCGCGGCGAGTGGCTCGCATGGGAGCCGCCCGCGGGCGCCGAGTGCGCGCCGATCCCCGTGATGCCGACCTACCACCCGTCCTACGTGCTGCGCACCTACACGGTCGAGGTGCGGCGCCAGGTGTGGCACGACCTCCGCGCCGTGATGGCGCGCGTCGGGCTCGGCGGCTGAGCGCGGCTCAGGCGAGGAAGGCGAGGGCGGCGCTCGACACCAGCGCGGCGCCCGAGGGGTCCGCGGATTGGTCGTACTTCACCATCTCGCGCGCCGCGTGCGGGGCGGCGATGGCCGCCACGTACATGTTGCCGACGGAGCACCAGCGGTGCCGGTTCCCCTCCTCGGCGACGTGCTTCAGGAAGCGGTCCGGGCCCTCGATGAACTCGCCCAGCAGCTCGCGGTCGTGCTGCTCGATCGCGGTGCGCCGGGCCGCGTCGACGGGGCCCTGGTCGCCGAACTGCGGGCCGACGTGGCTCAGGTCGGCGCTCGAGACGAAGAGGGTCCGCCCGCCGGCCTGCGCGAGCGCGGCCTTCAGGGCGACGGCGAACTCCTTCGACCCCACGCGCTCGCCGTCGTCGGCGATCATCGGCACGTTCGGGTCGGGCACCAGCGCGGCCAGCACCGGCACGTCCCCGTAGAGGTGCTGGATCCACGGCAGGTGCAGGTTGACGGAGTGCTCGCCCGCGAAGTCGATCTGGTCCTTGAAGAGCCGCTCGCCGAAGGCGTCGCGCATGCGCTCCAGGAGGGCCGCATCCTGGCGCACCGCGCCGAATGGCGTCTCGAAGCCGAATTCCGTCATCACCACGCCGTCGCCGAGGCCGAAGTGGTTGGTGCCCAGGATCACGATGCGGTCGGGCTTCTCGCGCGCGCCGGTCTCCAGGCACTTGTACGCCGCGGCGTAGTTGCCGCCGCCGCGGCCGTAGTCGAGGTGCGGCGCCACGATGCCGACGACCGGCGAGTCGAACTCCGGGTCCTCGGCCTTCGAGAGGCCCTCGGACATGAAGTTCCGGAGCTGCTCCGCGACCTCCGGCTTCCTGGCCTCCTCGGGCAGCGTGAACCTTCCCGCTGCACGGATCGCGTCCATCTTCGCGCGCTCGAGCGCCTCGCTCGCGGGGCCCCAGAGGTAGCCCATCTCGTCGAGCTTCTGCAGCACCTGCACCAGCTGCGGCTGGACGTTGGCGGGGACGCCCAGGCGCTCGAACAGCGCATCGAGCCGCTCCTCGCCCTGCAGCGCGTGCAGGAACCCCATCCACTGCTGGAACTCGCCCTGCACCTGCTGCTGGTTCGTGCCCTGCAGGGGCATCATGAACGGCTGGGGCGACAGGCGGAGCGGGTCGATCAGGACCAGGACGGCGATGTCCCGCTCGTTCCCGGACTGGTCCTTCGCCTTCGCCGGCGCGACATGGGGGGTGAAGCGCCGCAGGTGGGGGCGCTGGAGGTGCTCGGGAAGGGAGTCGAAGCGGTCGGCCATGGGAATGGCAAAGTGTACGGAGAACCCCGTCGGACCCATGGAACCTCCGGCGCGGGAGCGGGGTACGATTCCCGGATCCCAAGAGGGTGCTTCCTGCCATGAAGAACGATTCCGAACGCCACATCGCCCGACTCGCCGTCCTGCCCGTGTTCGCCGTGCTGCCGCTCCTCGCCGCGGGTACGCAGGTCGCACCCGCGCCGGCACCCGCGCAGGCCCCGCCGCCGGGCTACAAGATCGACGAAGACCGCGTCCAGCCGGTGCCTGCCCCGCAGCAGGTGCCCGACATCTCGCCGACGCGCACGCTGCCGCCCCCCGGGCAGGCCGCCCAGCCGATCATGGTGCAGCCGCAGGGTGCCGTGCCGACCGCGCCGCTCGACACGCGCCAGGCGATCAAGTTCGAGCCCGGCGTGCTCGAGCTCGGCGAGATGATCGCCGACACCGCGAAGACCGGCACCATCACGGTGGTCAACATCCTCGACAAGCCCATCAAGATCACGCGCATCGTGCCGGGGTGCGGCTGCACCACGACCGGCGCGCCCCCCGGCGAGATCCCCCCGGGCGGCAAGGCGAGCGTGGACATCACGCTCAAGCCCGGCTCCAAGCCCGGCGTCCCCATCTCGAAGACGGTGACCTTCCAGATCGACGGGCACGCCCCGCAGCTGCTCACCGTCAAGGGCGACGTGAAGGCCTACGTGGTGATGACGCCCGACATCATCGACGGTCCCGCGACGCCGGATTCCGCGCCGGGCACCATCAAGCTCAAGAGCGCCGACGGCGTCCCCTTCAAGGTGACCGGCATGGTGCCGGACGTGGCGGTTGCCATGCCCTCCGAGGCGAAGCTCGAGCATGACGTGCAGATCGACTGGAAGAAGTGGGAAGCCGCCGGCAGCAGCGTGAAGCTCGCCGTCATGACGGACAACCCGAAGGCGCCGCAGCTGACGGCGATCGTCAAGCGCGCGCTCCGGCCGGGCGACGTCCCGACCAAGGCCCCCGTGCAGAGTTCCGCGCCGGCGATCGTCCTCGCGGCGCGCTCGGGCGACGTGGCCGGCCTGAAGGCGGCGATCGGCTCCGGCGCGGGCGTCGACCTCGAGGACCCGATGTCGCGCCGCACGGCGCTCCACTTCGCCGCCGACTCGGGCAACATGGAGGCCATCGCGCTCCTGATCGAGGCGAAGGCCAACGCGAACGCCAAGGACCGCACCGGCAAGACCCCGGTCACGATCGCCGCCGAGCGCGGCCGTGCCGAGGCGCTGCGGACGCTGCTCAAGGCGGGCGGCGACCCGTCGGTGCGCGACCAGGTGCAGGGTTCTCCCCTCCTGTGGGCGGCCGGCCTCGGCACCCCGGAGACCGTGCAGGTGCTCCTCGACGCGGGCGCCGACCCGAACATCGCCGACGTGAACGGCATGACGCCGCTCATGTGGGCCGCGGGCGTCGGCAAGCCGGAGAACGTGTCGCTGCTCCTCGCGAAGGGCGCGGACACCAAGGCGGTCGACAAGATCACCGGCGAGAACGCCTTCATGCGCGCGCTGCGCTCGGGCAAGGGCGACACCGTCCGGATCCTGATCGCCAAGAACCCCGACATGGCCGCGCGCAACCTGATGGGCATGACGCCCTTCCTGATCGCGTGCGCGTACTCGGATCCCGAGAAGATCAAGATGGTGATGGACGCCGGCGCCGACAAGGCCGCGAAGGACAACCGCGGCTGGGGCGCCATCGACCATGCCCGCAACCGCGTGGACAGCCGGCGCGACGAGGTCGTGAAGATGCTCGAGCCGATCGTCCCCGCCAGCACCGTGGCACCTCCGCCGGCGACCCCGGCGGCGGCGGCCGAGCCCTCGAAGTGACCTCGAACTGACGGGGTCCTCCCGATGAACAGTGCGCTCGCTGCGTCCGCGGCGGGAATCCCGTCCGTGGAGCGGGCCGTGTCGCTCGCGCGCGAGGCCCGGCTCCTCGGCAGCACCGCGGCGATCCTCGGCTGGGACCAGGAGACCATGATGCCCGGCGGCGGGCTGGGGCACCGTTCACGCCAGCTGGCGCAGCTGGCGCGGCTCGAGCACGGCATGGCCACGGACCCGCGGCTCGGGGAGGCGCTCGCGGCCGCCGAGGACGCGGTGCGCGCGCTGCCGGAGGACCATGCGGACCGCGTCAACGTCCGCGAGCTCCGTCGAGACTTCGACCGTGCGACCAAGCTTCCCGCGGACCTCGTCGAGGAACTGGCGTCCGTCGCGAGCATCGCGCAGCACGAATGGGCCGAGGCGCGGAAGGCGAGCGACTTCGCGAGGTTCCGCCCGTGGCTCGAGCGGATCGTGGCGCTGAACCGCCGCAAGGCGGAGTGCTTCGGGTGGGACCGCGCGTCCGGCGAGCCGTGGGACGCGCTGGCCGACGGGTTCGAGCCCGGGTGCACGGCGCGCGAGGTGGCCGCGGTGTTCGGCCCGCTGCGCGCGAGGCTGCAGCCGCTCCTCGACGCCGTGCGCGGCGCGCCGCGGCGGCCGGACGGCTCGTTCAACGACCATCCCTTCGAGGTCGACGCGCAGGAGCGCCTCGGGCGCTTCGTGTGCGGCGCGATCGGGTTCGACTTCGGCCGCGGCCGGCTCGACCGCAGCACGCACCCGTTCTGCGGCGGCAGCCACTGCAACGACGTGCGCATGACCAGCCGGTACTCGCCCAGCTGCGTGCTCGACGGACTGGGCAGCTCGATGCACGAGACCGGCCACGGCATGTACGAGCAGGGCCTCGATCCGGCGTGGGTGTCCACGCCGATGGGCGAGGCCGTCAGCCTGTCGGTCCACGAGAGCCAGAGCCGGCTGTGGGAGAATCAGGTCGGCCGCAGCCTGCCGTTCTGCCGCTGGGTGCACGGCGCGATGCGCGAGCACCTCGGCCCCGGGATGGACCGCTTCGCCGCGCAGCAGGTGTTCGAGGCCGCCAACGTGGTGGAGCCCGGCTTCATCCGCGTGGATGCCGACGAGGCCACCTACAACATGCACGTCATGGTGCGGTTCGAGCTCGAGCGCGCGATGATCTCGGGGAGCCTGGCGGTGGCCGACCTGCCGGGCGCATGGAACGGCCTGTACCGGGACTACCTGGGACTCGAGGTCCCGGACGACCGCCGCGGCTGCCTGCAGGACGTCCACTGGTCCGGCGGCATGATCGGCTACTTCCCGACGTACACGCTCGGCACGCTCACCGCCGCGCAGTTCTTCGAGACCGCGCGCGCGGAGCTGCCCGGGCTCGAGGAGGGGTTCGCGCGCGGGGAGTTCCGGCCGCTGCGGGAGTGGCTGAACGAGAAGGTCCACCGGCAGGGCCGCCGCCACCTGAGCGGCCGGCTGTGCGAGGTGGTCACGGGGAAGCCGCTGAGCGCCGACCCCTTCATCCGGCACCTCGAGGCGAAGCTGAAGCCGATGTACGGGATCTGACGCGGGCCCGGCTACACTGCGGGGCTCCCCATGCCGCTCCGCAACGTCGCCATCATCGCCCACGTCGACCACGGCAAGACC
>JBEITQ010000062.1:0-9026 GCA_040374835.1 Phycisphaeraceae bacterium
ACGGCGCCGAAGATGCGGGTGCCCTTCGGGTTGCCTTCCTTGTCGACCAGCACGCACGCGTTCGAGTCGAAGCGCACGTAGCTGCCGTCGTTGCGGCGGGTCGGGGCCTTGACGCGCACGATCACGGCCTCGGCCTTGTCGCCGGCCTTGACCTGGCCGTTCGGGATGGCCTCCTTGATCGCGCACATGACGCGGTCGCCCACGCCCATGGTGACGCGGGTGAAGCGGCCGCTGGCGGTGGACACGCCCATGATGCCGATCACCATGGCGACCTTCGCGCCGCTGTTGTCGGCCACCTCGAGCCTTGATTCCTTCTGGATCATCTCTTGACTGCCTTCCTTCGGGGCCTGGGTCGGGTCACTTGCGGCGGGAGCCGGTGTCGGTCTCGAACACGGGGTCGATGCGGCCGGCGGCCTTCTCGACCACGCGGACCACGGTCCAGCGCTTGGTGCGGGAGATGGGCCGGCACTCCGCGATCTCGACGCGGTCGCCGACGCCCGTCTCGTTCTTGGCGTCGTGCACGTGCAGCACGGTGCGCTTGCGCACGTACTTGCCGTACTTGGGGTGCTTGGACACGTACTGGATCGTGACCTTGCGGGTCTTGTCGCGCGTGGCGGTCTGGACGACGCCGACGCGGCGCTGGGCGTTCTCGCCCACCTTGATCTCTTCCTTGGTGCTCACTTGGTTGCCTTCTTCCTGCGTGCGCTGCGCTCGGTCAGGACGCGAGCCAGGTCCTTGCGGTTCTTGCGGAACTGGGAGTGGTCCTTCACCTTCTCGGTGACCGTCTGCGCGCGGAGCTCGAAGAGCTTCTTGCGCAGGCGCGCGGCCTCGGCGGCGATCTCGTCGTCGCGGAGCTTCTTGACCTCTGCTGCCTTCATCTCTGGGCTGCCTTTCGGGTGGTCGGGGTCAGACGGCGAGCCGGCGGCCGACGAAGCGGCAGCGGACCGGCATCTTGTTTGCGATTCGGGCGAACGCCTGCTTGGCGAGGTCCTCGGGCACGCCCGCGATCTCGAACAGCACGGTGCCGGGCTTGATGCGCGCGGCCCAGAAGTCGACGTCGGCCTTGCCGGTGCCCATTCGGGTCTCCAGCGGCTTCTTCGAGATCGGCTTGTCCGGGAAGACGCGGATGAACACCTTGCCCTGGCGGCGCAGGAAGTGCTGCGCCGCGATGCGGCCGGCCTCCAGCTGGCGGCCGGACATCCAGCACGCCTCCAGGCTCTGCAGGCCGTAGTCGCCGAACGCGACGTAGTTGCCGCGCGTGGCGTTGCCCTTGAGCTTGCCGCGCTGCTGCTTGCGGAACTTGACTCGCTTGGGGATGAGGTTCGACATCGTTGGTTCCTGCGGTCAGTGTGCGGTCAGCGACGGCCGCGGGCGCGGGCCCGTCCGCCGGCGGCGTTGGTGGTCACGTCGTCCTCGGCCTGCTCGAAGAGGCCCTTGTAGACCCACACCTTGATGCCGATCACGCCGTACGTGGTGGTGATGTGCGCCACCGCGTAGTCGATGTTGGCCTGCAGCGTGGTGAGGGGGATCGACCCGAGGCGGGTGTCGAAGTTGCGCGCGATCTCGGCGCCGCCGAGGCGGCCCGACATCAGGATGCGGATGCCCTTGGCGCCGTTCTGCATCGCGCCCTCGGCGCGCTGCTTGACGACGCGGCGGTAGTTGGCGCGCTTCTTGAGCTGCTCGCCCATCGACTCGGCGATGAGGCGGGCGACGATCTCGGGGTTCTTGATCTCGATGATCTTGATGCCGACCTTGCGGCCCGTGAGCGCCTCGAGGTCCTTGGTCAGGCGCTCGATCTCGGCGCCCTTCAGGCCCACGACCTGCCCCGGGCGGGCGGTCTTGACGATCACCGAGAGCTCCTCGCGGGTGCGCTCGATGTAGATGTCCGAGACGGCCGCGTACGGCGGGGTCTGGTTGAGCCGCTTGTCGATGAACTTGCGGATCTTGTAGTCCTCGACCAGGAGCTCGCCGTACAGCGCCTTCGGCGCGAACCAGCGGCTCTTGTGCGTCTCGGTGACGCCGACTCGGAATCCGAAGGGGTTGGTCTTCTGTCCCATTGGGGTGCTTCCTGCTTCCTGGCGTCAGCGGACGTCGACGGACACGTGGATGTGGCTCGTGCGCTTCATGATGGGGTGCGACCGGCCGCGGTCCTTCGGCTGGAAGCGCTTGATGGTGGGGCCCTCGTCCACGCGGCTCTCGCTCACGAAGAGGCGGCCGACGTCGGCGTTGCGCTCCTCGGCGTTGGCGATGGCGCTGCGCAGGACGCTCTTGATGAACCACGCGCCGCGGCGGGGGCTGAACTCGAGCGCGGCGAGCGCGTCCTCGATGCCCTTGCCGCGGATCATGTCGGCGACCAGGCGCGCCTTGCGGGGCGCGATCCGCGCGAAGCGGTGGCTGGCGGTGAAGTTGCTGGTTTCGGTGGCCATCGTGTGGTCTCCTCGGCGTCAGCGGCGCGGCATCAGGCCGGCGTCGCCGCGCCCTCCTTCTTGTTCGTGTGGCCGCGGAACTGGCGCGAGATCGAGAACTCGCCGAGCTTGTGGCCGACCATCTCCTCGGTCACGAACACGTCGACGAACGACTTGCCGTTGTGGACCGCGAAGGTGAGGCCGACGAACTCGGGCACGATGGTGCACGCGCGGCGCCAGGTCTTGATCGGGAGTCGCTTGCCGGTGGACTGCTGCTGCGCTTCCGCGCGGCGGAACAGCTTCTCGTCGACGACCGGGCCCTTCTTGAGCGAACGTGACATGGTGGTATCTCCGGGTGGTCAGGGTCAGAGCTTGAGCTGGCCGTAGCGGCGGCTCTTGCGGCGGCGGATGATCAGCTTGTCGGTGGCCAGGCCGAAGCGGCGCGTGCGTCCGCCCTTGGACTGGGTGCCGCTGGCGTTGGACGGCTCCTGGCCGCCCTTGGAGCGGCCTTCGCCGCCGCCGTGCGGGTGCTGGTGGTGGCTCATGGCGACGCCGCGGGTGCGGGGACGGCGGCCCATCCAGCGCGCGCGGCCGGCCTTGCCGATCACCACGTTGGCGTTGTCGGGGTTGCCGACGGAGCCGACCGTGGCGCGGCACTCGAGCAGCACCTGCCGGATCTCGCCCGAGGGCATCACCAGCGTGGCGAAGCGGCCTTCCTTGTTGGTCAGGCGCGCGCCGATGCCGGCGGCACGGACCATCACGCCGCCGCGGCCGGGGGCGTTCTCGACGTTGTGCACCTCGAGGCCGGTCGGGATGTGCTTCAGCGGCATGCAGTTGCCGTTGCGCGGGTCGATCTGCGAGGCCGAGCTGAGCACGGTGTCGCCGGCGGTCAGGCCGCGGGGCGCCAGGATGTAGCGCAGCGTGCCGTCCTCGTACTTCAGCAGCGCGATGTGGCAGGTGCGGTTGGGGTCGTACTCGATCCCCACCACCATGGCCTTCATGTCGTCCTTCTGGCGCTTGAAGTCGATCAGGCGGTAGCGGCGCTTGTGGCCGCCGCCCTGCTGGATGACCGTGAGCTTGCCCTGGCAGTTGCGGCCGCCGGTCTTGTGCAGCGGGCGCAGCAGGCTCTTCTCGGGCGACTTCTTCGTCACCTCGGCGTGCATGTTGACCGACGCGTTGCGGCGGGCGTTGGTGGTTGGCTTGTAGACGCGGATTGGCATCGGGGAGCTCCGGTTCCGTTCAGAACAGTTCGATCTTCTGGCCGGCGGCGACGCGCACCATGGCGCGCTTCCAGGTCTTGCCCTGGACGTTGCGGTCCTGGTAGGTGCGGTCGCGCTCGCGGCGGACCTGCGTGCGCACGTCGACGACCTTGACGCCGTAGATGGCCTCGACGGCCTTCTTGACGTCGGTCTTGGTGGCGCGCTGGTCGACGTGGAACGCGTACTGGTTCGAATCGCCGGCGGCGGTCACCTTCTCGGTGACGATCGGCATCTTGATGACGTGGGTGGGTTCCATCAGTCGGCCTTCTTCTCGGAGGCGGGGTAGCAGCTGCCGTCGAGGAACGACGCGAGCGACGCGCGGTCCACGACCAGGTAGCGGTGGTTGAGCAGGTCGAACGCGTTCAGCTGCTCGATGCGGCGGACGTCGACGCCGTCGATGTTGCGCGCCGAGAGCATCGCGTTGCGGTTGTCGCCGGCGACCGCGACCAGGCACGTGCGGTCGACGCCGGCCTTGCCCAGGATCCCGGCGAACGCCTTGGTGCTCGGCTCGCCGAAGGACAGCGTGTCGAAGCACTTCACCTCGTTGTCCACCAGCTTCGCGAGGAGCGCGTTGCGGTTGGCCAGGCGGCGCATCTTCTTGGTGAGGCTGGTGCGGAAGTCCTCGCGGGTGCGGGTCTTCGCGAACGTCACGCCGCCGCCCTTGCGGTTCGGCACGCGGCTGGCGCCGACGCGGGCGTTGCCCGTGCCCTTCTGCTTGTAGAGCTTGCGCGTCGAGCCCTCGACCGAGCCGCGGCTCTTGGTCCGGGCCGAGCCCTGGCGCTGGTTGCCGTGGGTGACGACGTAGGCCTGCTTCAGCAGCGCGTGGCGGATCTCGCCACCGAGGACGGCCTCGTCGATCTTGAGGACGTCGACCTGCTTGCCTTCTGAGTTGATGATCGGAAGTTCAATCATGGTTCTGACCTTCGCGGGTTCTCCGCATTCGCCTCCTCCTCCCGGCGCCTGTCGTTGGCGGCGTCGGGCAGGATTCGACTCAGGTTCCTGTTTCCCGTCCGGGCGCTCCGCGCTCGGACGGCGTCGTCACGTTGTCGTGACCGCGTGGTTCCGCGCCGTCTTGGCGGCGGCCTTCACGGTCCCAGGGTGGCGCGCCTCACGCGGCGCCAGCCTGGATCCTGACCTTGCGCTTGTAGAGCCTCGAGGGCGTCTTGATGAGGAGGAGCCCGTCGTTGGCGCCGGGGACGGCACCCTTGACGAGCAGGATGTTGTTCTCGGGGTCGAGCTTCACGACGTCGAGCGATCGCACGGTGACCTGCTCGTCGCCCATGCGGCCCGCCATGCGCTTGCCCTTCTTGATCTTCGCGCCGTGGCCGCGGTCGGTGCCGTGCGAGCCGATGGAGCCGGGGGTGCGGTGCTTGCGCTCGGTGCCGTGCGTGGCGCACATGCCCTTGAAGTTGTGGCGCTTCATCACGCCCGCGAAGCCCTTGCCCTTGCTGGTGCCGACGATGTCGACGAACTTCAGCTCGCCGAGCGCGTCGACCTTGAGCTCCTGGCCGAGCGTGAACGCCTGGGCGTCCGCGTCGGTGGCCAGGCGCAGCTCGCGGTGCGCGCGCTTGGGGGCGGCGCCGGCCTTCGCGTCGTGGCCGATCATGGCCTGCGTGCTGTTGCGCGGCTTCAGGTCGTCGAAGGCGATCTGCACGGCGGCGTACCCGTCGGTCTCGCTGGTCTTCACCTGCGTGACGACGCACGGGCCGGCCTGGATGACGGTCACCGGGATGTTCGTCCCGTCGGGGCGGAAGAAGCGCGTCATGCCGAGCTTCCTGCCGAGAATGCCGGTCTTGCTGCTGGACATGGTCAGGCCTTGATCTTCACGAAGACGCCGGCCGGGACGACCAGGCGGTTGAGCGCCTCGACGGTCCGGTGGTTCGGCTCGGTGATGTCGATGATGCGCTTGTGCGTGCGCATCTCGAACTGCTCGCGGCTCTTCTTGTCGATGAACGGCGAGCGGTTGACGGTGTAGATCTCGCGGCGGGTGGGCAGCGGCACGGGGCCGGCGACGCGCGCACCGGTGCGCTTGGCGTGGTCCACGATCTCGCGGGCCGACGCGTCGAGCGCCTGGTGGTCGTAGGCTTCCATCCGAATTCGAATCTTGCCGCCCTGCATGGTGCTGCCGTTCCTCGGTCGCGTGAGCTCGCGGATTCGGCGGGGTGGGCCGCCGGCAACGAGCCGACGAACCGGGTTCCGCAGAAACGCGAATCGACAAGTGTACTGAGGCCACCGTGCCTGTCAACGCAGGCGGGAACCCCTCCCCGCCCCACCCGCGTCGGTTCGCGATAACCTTCCGCACTCACCACGATGCGACGCGCCTGGATCCATCTTGTTGCAGGGGCCGCACTTCTGACCGCGGGCGCGATGGCACAGGCCCCGGCGACACGGCCAAAGGCACCGGGAGCCGCCAATGCGGCCAATAATACCGCGTCTCAAGCGCCCAAGGACGGCCTCGACCCCACCCCGCTCGACTTTGAGCTGCTCGGCATGCGCTTTCGCCCCCCGGCCGGCAGCGTCATGCGCGCCGACGGCCAGGGCCCCAACACCGTCTGGATCGTCTCCGAGCGGTCGGAGACCCCGCGCTACATCCTCCGGGTGACGCGGCTCGTCGCCAGCGAGCCGACCAGCTCTCCCGCCACGCAGATCGACGCACTCATCAAGAGCGTGAGCGAGCGCCCGGCGCCGGACCTCGTCTTCGCCGTCCTCGACCGCGAGGAGTTCGCCCTCGGCGAGCGGCCGGCGGCGTCGCTCTACACGTCGCTGCGCGAGGGCAGCGGCGAGGACGAGGTGTCCGCGGTCCAGGGCTACTTCATGGTGCAGATCGCCCCCAACGAGTTCGTCGTGATCTCGTCGCTGGTGGCCGAGCAGGACTTCCGCGCGGTGCGACCGCTGCTCGACCGCTCGTTCCGCACCATGGAGATCGAGGACCCGGGCGTGGTGGCCGCGGCGCGCGACGCGCGCGTGCAGCGCGGTGCCGCGCTCCTCGCAAGCCTCGACGAGGCCGCGCTGCGCAAGGCGCTCGATGCGCCGGGCGCGGACGGCGCCGCGCCGGCGCCCCACTGGTTCCGCATGACGCGGACCCTCGGCGACGGCACCGTGCGCGAGGAGGGCTACATGACGCTGCTTGCCGTCGAGGGCGAGCAGGGCCTGGCGAACCCCGACCGCTCGCCGAAGGAATGGACCGCCGAAGAGCGCGAGAAGGGCCTGGCCGTGCGCGTCCAGGTGCGGATCCTGGGCGACGAGCGCGGGACGACGTTCGTGGACACCGACGCCCGCTACTGGATGCGCTGGGACCGCGGGCGCGAGTTCTGGACCGTGCGCACCACCGCGCGCAGCGGCAAGACGTCGAAGACGTCGTCGCAGCTTGGAATCCGCACCGAGCCGAGCGCGGGGATGCCGCGGCCGACGCTCCAGGTGGCGACCGTCAACCTCGACGTCCCGGCGGAGGAACCCAAGCGCTGGAACATCCCCACCGCCTACCTCTCGCAGGCGGAGGCCCTGCTCCTGCCGCGCCTCCTGCCCCGCCCCGATGCGCCGGTCGACCTCGGCTTCTACTGGTTCGACGCGCGCAGCGGTCGGATGACGCAGCGGATGGACCGCGTGCGGCCGTCCGGCGCCGGCTTCATGCTCGAGACGCGCGCCACGCTCGAGGCGCCGTTCCTCGAGCAGCGGTGCGACGCGAACGGGCAGGTGGAGCGCCGCGCCGCCGACGACGGCACCGTGATCGAGCGGATCGAGCCGAAGGCGCTGCTCGAGCTGTGGCAGCGGAAGGGCCTGCCGACGCAATGACGGCCGTGCGGGCGTCATGCCTTGCCGGCGCGGCCGTGCTGGCCGCGGGATGCGCGGCCGCGGAGCACGCCGGGCCGCGCGACCCGTTCGAGGTGCTGTCGACCGCCGACGCGCCGGCGGGCACCGTGGTGCCGGCCGCGGACCTCGAGCCGATGGCTGCGGGAGCGACGACGTGGGAAGACGTGGAGACGGGGGTGCGGTTCGAGATCCGGACCGGCGCGGCGGACGCATCGGCGGGAGGCGCGCCGCCGGACGCGGCGCGTGCCGTCCGCACCGATCCCGTGGACGAGCGCACGCTGTCGCGCGCCGCGGACGGCGCCGTGGCGATGGTGTCGCAGCGCGACCGTTCCGACGGCGCGGTGACGGCGTTCGACCCGCCGCTCGAACTTGCCCCCGCGGCGCTTGCCGCGGGCGACGAGCACCGCGTGGAATCGCGCGCCGAGGTGACGCGCCGCGCGGGCGGCTCGTCGGACCGTGGCCGCGCCACCCGCACGGCACGCCTCGCCGCGGTGGACCGCATCCGCACGCCGCTCGGCACCTTCGATGCGCCGCGCGTCGACGTGCGCTTCGAGCTCGAGGTTCCGTTCGCGTCCCTCACGCGGCAGACGAGCACGTGGATCCGCCCCGGCGAGGGACCGGTCGCCGTGCGGAGCGAGGAGCGGATCCTCGTGATGCGCGTCATGCCGCGCGAGCGGCGCTCGATCCGCGTGCGCGTGCCGGACGGCGCCGCCCCGGCCGCGGCGCCCGCGGGAGGCGACTCGCGATGAGCGGGCTCCCGAGCGTGATGATCGCCATCCCGGTCTTCAACGAGGCCGACTCGATCGACCGCGTGCTCGGCGCGGTGCGCTCGCACTGCAGCCGCATCCTGGTGATCGACGACGGATCGACCGACGCGACGCCCGCGCGACTGGCCACGCACCCGGTGGACGTGGTGCGCCACGGCGCCAACCGCGGATACGGCCGCGCCATGCAGGACATCTTCCACGTGGCATCCGCCGACCACGTGGACTGGGTGATCACCATGGACTGCGACGAGCAGCACGAGCCGGCGTCCATCCCGGACTTCATGCAGGCGATCCGCGCGGGGACGGCGGACGTCGTGAGCGGCAGCCGCTACCTGCGCGCCAGCGCCCGCGACGACGACGCGCCCCGCGACCGGCGCGCCATCAACCGCACGCTCACCGCGGAGATCAACGCGACGCTCGGCGACGTCCCGGCGCGCGCGGGGCACGCACCCGCGCTCGGTCCCGGCATCACCGACGCCTTCTGCGGCTTCAAGGCGTACCGCACGGCGGCGCTGCGGGGCCTGGCGCTCGACGTGGACGGCTACGACTTCCCCATGCAGTTCTGGGTGCAGGCGGTGGCGCACGGGCTGCGCGTCGAGGAGATCCCGGTGCCGCGGATCTACGTCGACCTCGACCGCTCCTTCGGCGAGGAGCTCGACGACCCCACGCGCCGCATCAACCTCTACCGCGCCACGTTCACGCGCGAGCTGGCGCGCTGCGAGGCGCTGCTCGCCGCGCGGCGGGCCGGCGTCGCCGCGCGATGAGCGACGCGGCGGCCGACGTCC
>JBEITQ010000105.1:0-6758 GCA_040374835.1 Phycisphaeraceae bacterium
CCACTGCTTCAGCAGGAACAGGAGGTCCATGTCCGTGCGCCGCACCGCGCCGGTCCAGAGCAGCCCGAGCGTCACGGCGACGCCGAACACCGTGCCCGCCAGGTGCGCCGCATGGCCGATCCCGCCGCGGCCCGCGCCGAGCGCGCCCAGCAGGTCGAGCGCGAAGTAGAGCGCCACCAGCAGCATGGCCGGGATCGACACCACCGACAGGAGGAGCAGCACCGACACCCTCGCCCGCGGGTACAGCACGATGAACGCCCCGGCCACCGCCGACACCGCGCCGCTCGCCCCGATCACCGGCGCCGGGCTGAGCGCGATCTGCACGAACCCCGCCGCCGCGCCGCCCGAGAGGTAGAAGAGGACGAACCCCGGACGCCGCATCCGGCCCTCGACCGCCGAGCCGAACGTCCACAGGAAGATCATGTTCCCCACGAGGTGCCACGGGCTGCCGGGGTCGTGCATGAAGAGGTAGGTGACCGGCTGCCACCACTCGAAGGCCGTGCGGCTCAGGCCCCAGCGCATGATCAGCTCCACCGTCGCATCGTCCGACGCGCGCCCGGCCGCGAGCGCGGCCAGGTGGGCCACGGCGGTCAGCAGCACGATGGCCATCGTGGCCACCGGGCGTCGCTTGGCGTCCTGGTCCGTGCCGATCGGGATCATGGCGGCAGGCATAGACTAGGGGACTCGATCCGCACGCGAACGAACGCACAGGAGAACGACCGATGACCGCCGCGCCCGTCTTCGACAAGGGACTCGCCAACACCATCGCCGCCGAGACGCAGTGCTCGTTCATCGACGGCGCCAAGGGCATCCTCGAGTACGTGGGCTACGACATCGACACCCTCGCGCGCAACGCGTCGTTCGAGGAGGTGGTGTTCCTCCTCTGGAACCGCCGCCTGCCCACGCGCGCGGAACTCTCCGCGCTCGAGGCCGAGCTGCGCGCCGAGTACGACCTGCCCCCGGCGACGTGGGACATGGTCCGCGCCGTGCCGCGCACCGCGCACCCGATGCACATGCTGCGCACGCTGGTCTCGGCGCTGGGCATGCACGACCCGGAGGCCGACGACAACACCGCCGAGGCGAACCGCCGCAAGTCGCTGCGCATGCTCGCCAAGACGCCGACCATCGTGGCCGCCTTCGACCGCCACCGCAAGGGCAAGCCGATGGTGCGCCCGGACGCGTCGATGAACCTGGCCACGAACTTCCTGTGGATGCTCAACGGCGCGCGCCCGACCGACGCGGTGGCCCGCGCCCTGGACGTCTGCCTCGTGCTGCACGCCGACCACGGCCTGAACGCCAGCACCTTCGCCGCGCGCGTCACCATCAGCACGCTGAGCGACATGTACAGCGCCATCACCACCGCCATCGGCACCCTCAAGGGCCCGCTCCACGGCGGCGCCAACGAGGAGGTGATGCACATGCTGAACGAGATCGGCACGATGGAGAACGTCGAGCCGTGGGTGCGCGGCCGCCTCGCGCGCAAGGACTGGATCATGGGCTTCGGCCACCGCGTCTACAAGGCCTACGACCCGCGCGCGGGGTACCTGAAGACGTTCGCCAAGCGCATCGCCACCGACACCGGCAACGAGCGCCTCTACGAGATGTCGACGAAGATCGAGGAGATCATGAAGGCCGAGGTGGCCGCCAAGGGGATCTACCCCAACGTCGACTTCTACAGCGCCACCACCTACCACTCGATCGGCATCGACCTCGACCTGTTCACGTGCATGTTCGCCATCAGCCGCATCAGCGGCTGGACCGCGCACTGCATGGAGCAGCTCGAGACCAACCGCCTGATCCGCCCGATGGCCGAGTACACCGGCCCGCACGGTCTGGAGTGGGTGGCGATCGGCGACCGCCGCTGAGCGGCGTCAGGCGCGCAGCAGCTCGCCGTCGGCGAGGATCCGGATCGAGGTGGACGACGGGTCGAATCCGTCGCCCATGTGGACGAGCGCCATCTTCCGGCGCAGCGCCTCCGGCAGGCCGTTGAGGTGCTCGACGGGCGTGTGCTCGGGCGCGGGGCTCGTCTCGTGCACCACGAGGTCGGCCTCCGACAGCCACTCGACGTGGCCCGGGTCCCAGGCGGTGTCGCCGCTCCAGCCGAGCGTCCGCGTGCCGTCCGAGGCCAGGAAGCCGCACGACGGCACCCGGTGGATGCCCAGGCGGTGGCGCACCGAGAGGCCGGCGACGTCGGCGGCGCCGCCCTCGGGCAGGACGCGGAGGTCGTAGTAGTCCTCGAGCCGCGCCTTGCCGCCCTGGTCCATGGCCGGGGCGAGCCGTTCCCAGAGCCGGGCGGCGGCGGCGCGGTGGGTGTGGAGCCTCGGCTTCGGCAGCCCGCTGCGGCGATGCTCGAGCCAGCGCCAGAAGCCCAGCGACTCGAGGCCGCCCGCGTGGTCGCCGTGCAGGTGCGTGAGCAGGATGTCGCCGATCGTCGCGGGGCCGATGTCGCGGGCGCTCTGCTGCGCGGCGTTCGCGAGCGCGCGCATGATCCCGTCGGGCACGTCGACCAGCACCTGGCCCCGGGGCGCGAAGAGCACCGCGGAACTGCCGAAGCGCCGCGTGGAGAACGCGTCTCCGGTGCCGACGACGACGAGGTCCATGCACGCAAGCCTACCCCGGGGCAGGAACGGCCGCGGTTCGGCTAGCCTCCCGCGCGTGCGTCGAAACGCGGCCGATGCCGGCACCCGTCGCGCGACCGTCCTCGCGGCGGCCGTGGCGGCGCTGCCCGCCTCGATCGCGGCCGCGCAGAGCGCCGCGAACCTCGCCGCGTCGATGCGGCCGATGAACGATCCCGGCACCGAGCTGCAGCGGCTCCTGAACGTGCAGGACGCGGAGTACCGCCGCCAGTACTTCGGCAACACGCCGATCGCCGAGCGCCTGCTCGTCGACGTGGGCGGCTACTTCCGCTACGGCTTCAACGCGATCGACGACGCGACGAGCACGGCGCAGTACCTGAGCAACTACGACCTCCGCCTCTACGGCCGCGTCGAGCTCGACGGCTACCTGCGCTTCTTCGGCCGGCTGCGGTTCCAGTACAACGACTGGAACACGATCGGCGACTTCGCCCCGAGCGGCGAGGGCTGGCAGAACCCGATCGGCGAGATCTACTGGGCCGCGGTCGACCTCGGGAACTGGGTGGCCACCCAGGAGGGGGTGGCGCCGTCGTGGTCGGCGCGCGCGCGCGTGGGCCGGCAGTTCATCTTCTGGGCCTCCGGCCTCACGCTCGCGGAGTACATGTACGCCGCCACCGCGGACGTCACGGTCGGGCCCTTCGCGTGGCAGGGCATGGTGGGCCTGACCTCCGGCAGCGACACGGTCGACTGGGACACCTCGCGCCCGGGCTACGACAACGACACCGCGCGCCTCTATCTCGGCGCCAAGCTCGACCTGCAGCTCGGCGAGCACGTCCCGTACTTCTTCTACCTCGCGCAGTTCGACCAGAACGCGGGGCAGGTGGCCCAGCTGCCCCCGGGCGTGCCCCCGGCGTTCCAGGCGACCACGGAGTTCGGCTACGACAGCCAGTACTGGGGCATCGGCGCCAACGGCGCGCTGGGCCCCGACTTCCTCTACCGCGCCGAGTTCGCGCTGGAGACCGGCACCACCTACACCGACTCGATCAAGCACGATCCGTCGCTGCCGCCCGACCAGCTCGCGCAGCCGCAGTACACGACGCCGGTGCTCGCGCAGGCGGGCCTCGCCGGCCTCACGTGGCTCGCGCGCGACACCACCGACGCCCGCGTCGACTTCCAGCTCCTCGCCGGCTCCGGCTCCGCGTACCGGCTGGACTCCGGCAACACCTACGGCGGCATCGCGCCCGGCCACACGGACACGTCCTTCAATTCGCTCGGCTACATCAACACCGGCCTGGTCCTGGCGCCCCAGCCGGCCAACCTGCTCATTCCCTCGCTCGCGCTCTCGGCCAGCCCCTTCAAGGGCAACGAGATGTTCGGCGACACCCGCGTCAGCGTCAACGCGTTCATGTACGTGCGCTGGGACGCGAACGCGCCCATCTCGCTGCCGACGACGCTCGGCGGATCGAACCTGGTGGGGAGCGAATACGACTTCAACGTCGACTGGCGCATCTACAGCGACGTCAACATGAGCCTGCGATACGGCCTATTCGTCCCGAACAACGCGGTCTTCGGCGCCACCGAGGACGAGCCGCGCCAGTTCTTCTACGTCGGAGTCACCTATGCCTTCTGAGCGGATCGCCCCGATGCCGGCCGCGGGCCCTGCCGCCCTCGCGCTCGCCGCGCTGGTCGCCTCCGCCGCGTGCGAGCGCTCGCGCATCGAGGACAGCGCGGTGGAGAAGTTCCCGCGATCGGAGCAGGAGATCGAGTTCCTCGACTCGCTGCAGTCGCAGATGGTCGTCACCAACGACGACGCGCTGCACGGCCTGATCGCGCTCTCCGACGGCACCGACCTGAGCAAGAGCTACGAGGCGCGCGTCGAGCTCGCGCGCCGCCGCGGCTGGATCGACTCGGGCTGGAACCGCCCGCCCGACGAGAGCGCGCAGGTGGGGTGGATGGCGGTCGCCGGGTGCCGGATCATCGGCGTGAAGGGCGGGGCGACGATGCGGATCTTCGGCCCGACGCCGCGCTACGCGACGAAGGAGCTCATCTTCATGGACGTGCTGCCCTTGCGAACGGAGAACCAGTCGCTCTCCGGCAAGGAGTTCGTCGACTACCTGAACCGCCTCGGCCGCGTCCAGCGCCAGGGCAAGGCGCTTGCCCTCATGGAGGAGCAGGAGGACCAGTCGGGCGCCGGCGTCATCCCGGCCGGCAGCCCCAACCAGCTCATCGACCAGAGCTCGGTGGAGTTCGGCCTGCCGTCGGGGGCGTTCACCGCGCCCGGGGCGCCCCAGCCGCAGCCGATTGCGGTGCCATGACGGTCAGTGTTGTTATCGGACGGTTCATTTTGAAGGAACCGTCCTTGCAGGTCGATGCCGTGGATCGGACGGTCTCCTGGTCCGTCCCTGCCATGTATGACGGCATGACGCCGAGGCGCTCCGCACCTGCGAGGTGCGACGCGCGTAGGTGAGGATGTTTCGCGAGTCATGGCCTCGGAACGGACCAGGACCGACATGCACCCCAGACCCGCCGACCGACTTCAGATCACGACCGTCGCGAGCCCCTCGGGCCCGCGCGGCGGCACGTCGGTGGCGGCCATGCTGCTCTCGCTCGGGCTCGTGGCAGCGATGGCGCAGGCGCAGGCGCCTGCGGCCGCGCCGGCCGCACCCGCCGCGGCGGGGCAGGCCGCGCCCGACGCGCAGGCCCTCAAGGCGCTCTTCATCGAGGTGAACGGCAAGGTGCAGTGGCGGTCGGGCCCCGACCAGCCCTGGCAGAACGCGAAGGTGGACGACGTCGTCACGTCGGGCGCGGAGGTCCGCACCGGCCTCAAGTCGTTCGCCGCCCTGCGCGTCGGCGACAACGCCACGGCGCTCATCGACGCGGGCACGATGTTCCAGATGCCCTCGGTGGTGAAGGACGGCGACACGCTCCGCACCACCGTGTCCGTGAAGAGCGGCCGCGCCGACTTCAAGGTCGACAAGGTCGGCCTCGCGAACGACTTCAAGGTGGTGACCCCGAGCACGACGCTCGCCGTCCGCGGCACGGAGTTCGCGGTGGCGAGCGGCGCGCTGAAGAACGTCGAGGTGCTCGGGGCGCGTGCCAACACCATCAACGCGATCGAGCTGAAGTACGCGCTGAACAACACCACCGTCCGGATGTCCGGCGCCGCGGCGAGCAACTCGAACCTCAAGCAGCCGACCCACAACGCCGTCGTCGCGACGGCGTCGCCGGCCACCGCCGGCGCGCTGCCCTCCACCAACTCGACGGAGACCGTGGCCAACGCGGCGGTCGGACCGTCCCCGGCCAATGCCGGCAGCCCCGCCGAGGCCCAGCAGTCCAACAACGCCGCCGCGAAGACGCAGACGGCGGTGTCACGCGAACAGACGAACACCGACGGCGATTCGCTCGCCGCACGCATCGCGCGCGCGATCAAGGACGCGAAGACCCGCGTCGACCGGGCGATCGCGTACCTCCTGGCGATGGACGGCGAGCTCGCCAAGCTCGAGGACCAGCGCGTCGCGCTCGATGCGCTCGAGGACCTGGCGGTGGCGAAGCGCGCCGAGGCGCGCCTGGCGCTCCTGCAGAACCGCGTCGCGCTCGAGGGCCACGACGGCCAGGGCGGGATCCTCGAGAAGCTCGAGCAGGCCGCATCCCGCGAGACCGAGTTCAATCGGCTGGCCGCGCTCATCGACGTCCAGCTCGCGGGTTTCGAGTCCGCGAAGGCGACCGCCGGGCTGCAGCCCGCCGTCGCCCCGGCCAGCGACCGCGGGCTGGTCGCCATGGAGCGCTTCGCCGCGGACGGCGCGGCCGAGCAGCCGGGCCCGCCGCAGGGCGATTCGCGATGGGCCGCCGATGCGGACGGGAACGGCACCGCCGACGTGGTCGACGACATGACCGCCGTCCGCGGCGCCCTCGTGGCGATGGGTGGGCACTTCGAGGACGCGCGCGCCTCCATGATCGGCATGGCGGACGCGATCATCGCCGTGGATGGGCTGCTCGACGCGATCGAGTCGGGCGAGCTGCCGGCGTCGCGTGCGGCGATCGAGGCGTTCCATGCCGCCGTGGCGGCCCTCGACGGGTATGCCGATGCAGACACGACCTCCGCCGTGGACCTCGCCACCGCTGCGCGGGATGCTGCCAGCGCGCTGAAGGCGATCATCGACGGCGCGGACGTGGTCGGATCCGCCC
>JBEITQ010000021.1:0-14021 GCA_040374835.1 Phycisphaeraceae bacterium
CAGGCGGCGCCTCGAGCAGCACGATCCGGATCCGGCCTGCGTCGCGCGCTGCCGCGAGCAGCTCGCGCGCCCCCGGCGCGGTGGGCGTCCCGCCGCCGAGGGCGATGACGCCGCCGTCCGCCGCGTCCCGCGCGAGCGCCGCCTCGAGCGCGGCACGCTCGGCCTGCCGGAACGCGGGCTCGCCGACGGTGCGGAACATCGCGCTCACCGAGGCGTGGCCGGCGGCGGCGACGGTGCGGTCGTCGAGGTCCACGAACGTCACCGCGCGCCGGGCGGCGAGCAGCCTCCCGAGCGTGGTCTTTCCCGACCCGCGCAGCCCGATCAGGACCGTCGCGGTGCGAGGTGGGGTGGGGGTCACCGGCTCAGCGGACGCGGATGGCCCGGCCGACGCGACGCTTGCGGTTCAGGATCGCGCGGCCCTTGCGGGTCTTCATGCGCGCGCGGAAACCGACCTTGCGAACCTTCTTCGTGCGGCTGATCTTGTGCGGGTAATGCATGGCTGGCTCCGGTGGGAGTCCCGCAGTGTAGCGGGACGGCCGATGCGGCGCCTGCCTGCGGCGCGGCCGCCGGGTCTGAGAAGAAACGCGCCCCGGCGGCCGAAATGGCCCGCCGGGGCGCGCATGAAATGGCGAGTGACGGCTGCGTCCAGGAACTTACTGGCCGCAGTTGCCCCACTTGGCCAGGAGAATGCCAAGGTCATCGCCGTTGGTGATGTTGTCGCCGTTCAGGTCGGTGCGCCCGCCCGGCAGGTTCCAGCGGGCGAGCAGGACGCCGAGGTCGTCACCGTTGACGACGCCGTCGCACTGCACGCTGACGTCCTCGCTGCAGCTTCCGACTGCCGCCGGCGCGAAGAACGCGTAGAGCTGGCCGCCCTCGACGAGCGGATCGGCCAGCGTGTAGTGCGCCTGGAGGTTGCCGACGAACCAGCCGCAGCCGAGCTCGGCGGAGGCGTCGTAGATGCCCGACACTTCCTCATCCTGGTTGAACGGCGCAGTCGCCGGCACGCCGGGCGCGCCGAAGCGCGCCGGATCCGTCTGCAGGATCACCTCCAGCGTGTCGGTGTCGACCGTGTAGAGCAGGTGCTTGGCGCTGTGCGGGTGGTTGCCCGGGTCTTCCTGCAGGATGACGCGGGTGCGGCCCTGCAGGTCGTTGTAGACGCACAGGTTGTCGCCCATCTCCATGACGTCGGTGCCGTCGAGGACCGCTTCGATGGTGCCGCCGGCCAGGACGTTGTTGACGTCGTTGAATCGCAGCCGATAGAGGCGGCTGCCGTGCGTCTGCGGCGCACCGGCCGACGTGGTGCTCATTCGGTCGGTGGTCACGACGTAGAAGTCACGCGGGTTCGCCGGATCCCACGCGCCGTCCTCCGGGCGCAGGAACGTGGTGCCGGCCGCCGTGCCGCCGGGGGCAAGGGTGAAGGTGCCCGAGTAGACGGGGCCGGAGGCCGCCGTGCCCAGCGCGTTGACCCGGTCCTCGGTGGTGACGTTCACGCCGTTCACCTGCACCTGGATGCCGTAGGAGGTGCCGTTCATCAGGCCGGCCCGCTCGGCCGGGGTGCCCGTGTCCGACTTTGTTCCGACGTAGACGAAGATGCGGTTGGCGCCGCCGTCGGACGTGCCGATGACGACGGTGGTGTCGCTTGCCATCGGGCGCGCCAGGCCGTTCTCCCAAGCACCGGCGGACGCGTCGAAGGCCGGCATCTGGTGGCCGACGCCGGTGTTGAGGTCGGTGGCGATCATGCGGCCGGGCGTGCCGGACTCCTCGCCGCAGATGAAGAACCGGTTCTGCGTGCCCTTGCCGGTCGCGGCGTTGAACAGTGCGTTGACCGGCGGGACGTCGCCCGAGCAGAAGCGCGCGTAGTTGTAGAGCGATCCGCCTGTGCCGTTGGTGGTGGCGGCGGAGGTCAGCATCGCATCGCCCGCGGAGACGACGCGGAGGAAGTCCGCGCCCGGCTCGGACGCCACGGTCCAGCGGCTGATGAAGGCGCCGCCGACGGTCGCGTGGCTGGCCGGCTGGTGCGAGTGGCGGCGACCGCTCGCGCTCGCCGTCAGCTCGTGGTCGATGTACACGTTCATCGTGCCGTTGCCGTTGCTGAAGCCGCCCATGCCGTCGGGGATCCCGAGGAACTGGTAGCCGCCGATCGAGTCGCCGACCGTGAGGATCGAGACGACCTCGCGGACCGTGCTGCCCACGGGCAGGACGTACGGGCTGGCGGAAGAGGACGGACCGGTGCGGACGACCTGCGCGCCGGCGGCGGCAACCGCGGCAACCGAGGCGGACCAGCCCAGTGCGATGTGGAATCGGTTCATGACCTGTGAGCTCCTGGAACGTGCGTTGTGACGAGCCGCGGAGACGCACCGCGGTTCGGTCGGGAGGATGACGACCGTCCGTTCACGTTTGCCTTGCGGAGTTCTTGGTCCCGGTGAGACCTGCGCTCCGATCCCGTGAGCCACGCGTTTCGATCCTGCAAATCCCCGCGCGCACCCGCCGACGCGTCGTCGCGTAGGCCCCTGCGCCTCAGCGGTTTGCTTCCGGCGGACGTCGCTCGATCATGGCCGTGACCGTGACGTCCTGGCCGTCGCGGAAGAGCCGCACCGGGACCGTGGTGCCGCTGAAGTAGTAGAGCGCCTGCTGGAAGTCGACCACCGCCGCGATCGGCCGTCCGTTGATCTCCACGACCCAGTCGCCGCGCCGGATGCCGGCACGGCTGGCGGGGCTCGGGTCGTAGAGGTCGTCGACGTAGATGCCGCGGGCGGGCTTGGCGAGCGCGGCGAACGCCGCGTCATCGCGCAGGCGCGCCTTGAGTTCCGCGGCCGAGAGCACCGAGAAGCCGAGCCACGGCGAGTCGTTCGAGCGCTTCTGCTTGAGCGCCTCCGCCACACCCAGGGCCGTGTCGACCTGCATGGCGAAGGTGACCTCGGCGAGCGGCCCCGGGCGCGCCAGTGGGTCGAGCGACGGCGGCGGCACGATGATGCCGATGACCTCGCCCGCGGGGTTCACCAGCGCGCCGCCGATCGAGCCCGGGCCCACGGCCATGCTGCCGTGGATGAAGCTTCCGGTCAGGTCGGCCTGATAACAGGCCGCCGTCGGCAGCGCCATGATCACGCCGGGGGCGAAGGTGCGCGCGGACCCGAACGGATCG
Source organism: Phycisphaeraceae bacterium (assembly GCA_040374835.1). Taxonomy (GTDB): domain Bacteria; phylum Planctomycetota; class Phycisphaerae; order Phycisphaerales; family SM1A02; genus UBA966. The sequence goes on from JBEITQ010000021.1 coordinate 3,143, forward strand.
GCGATCGCGAACGCCGTGTCCCCGGTCGCCAGGCGGTCGACCTTCCCAATCCGCGCCGGCACCAGCGAGCCGAAGCCGGTCGTCCCGGAGTCGGGCTTGACTCGGAGGATCCCGAGGTTGATCGTCGGCTCGCTCGCCACCAGCTCGGCCTCGAACCGCTCCCCTTGCGCCGACTCCACCTCGAAGCGCTCGGCGAACACGCCGCCCTCCAGGGTGAGCGGCTTGCGGCAGCAGAGCACCGTGCCGTCGGCGTTGATGAAGATGCCGCTGGAAACGTGTTCGCGTGCGTACCCGGGGAAGGGGGACTCGTCGGCCACCTGCCAGCGACCCTCGTACGCCACCCCCTCCGGCACCTTGATGTAGGCGTTGACCGTCACGATCGACCGGGACACGTCCTCGTGCAGCCGGCGGCGTGCGGCATCCAGCGCGGTGAAGAGCGCGACGTCGCCCGACGGCGCGGTGGTGCCCTGCGGACGCGGGGCGGACGCGAGGGCGATGGACGCGGTGAGGGCGAGGATCATCGTGGGGCAGGCTCGTCGCCATCGGTGAGCGATTGGCAAAGCGCGCCTTCAGATTGCGTTCGTTCGTGCGCCCGGCCCGTCGGAGGTGCGTTCCGTTCCTTACCGTAGACGCGTGTCATCCGCGACTTTCGCCGTGGCCTGCGTGCTCGCCCTCGTGCCAGCGTCGCCACCCTCGGTTCCGCCGGGAGCGGCCGACGTCGGCCGCGCGTGCATCGCCGCGCACGCCGCGCATGCCGAGCGCGCCTACGCCGCCTCGCTTGCGTCGGCGCTTGCGCTGCGGGCGGACGTGCGCGCGTTCTGCGCCGCGCCCACCGATGCCGGGCTCGCCAAGGTGCGCGCCTCCTGGAGCGCCGCCCGCGTCGACTACGGCCGCACCGAGGCGCTGCGCTTCGGCGGCGGCCCGATCGACGCGCGCCGCGGCGGGCGGGAGACGTGGCTCAACGCCTGGCCGGTCGACGAGGCCTACATCGAGCCGGCGGACCGCTCGCAGGCGCGCGGGCTCATCGGCGACCCGGCCACGTACCCGTCGCTCGGGCGGGCGATCCTGCGCCTCCTCAACCAGCGCGGCGGAGAGACCAATGTGTGCACCGGGTGGCACGCGATCGAGTTCATGCTGTGGGGCGAGGACCGCTCCGAGGACGGCCCCGGCGCCCGGCCCGCGGACGACTTCCTGGACGCATCGGGCCCCCGCGCCGCCCGGCGCCGCGAGTACCTGCTCGGGGTCACCGAGCTCCTCTGCGAGGACCTCGACGCCGTCGCGCGGGAGTGGCGCGCGGACGGCGGTGCATTCCGCGCGCGCTTCGTCGCCGACCCGGGGGCCATGCGTGCCATCCTGACGGGGCCCGCGCTGCTTGCCGGCTTCGAGATGTCCGGCGAGCGCATGGCCGTCGCGCTGGAGACGCGCGACCAGGAGGAGGAGCACAGCTGCTTCAGCGACACGACGCACCGGGACTTCCGTGCCAACGTCGAGGGGATCCGCGACGTGCTTTCCGGAAGCGGCGGCGCAATTGCCGCGATCCGGGCGCACGACGCGGCCGCCGCCGCGGCGGTCGATGAGGCCCTTGCGCGCGCGGTCCGCGCCGTCCATGCGATGCCCGAACCCTTCGACCGCGCCATCCGGTCGCCGGACGGTTCCGTCGAGCGCGCGCGCATCACCGAGGCGATGGAGTCGCTCGAGTCCCTCTCCGAGGCGATCGGCGCGGCCGCACGGGCCATGGGTCTGTCCCTGCCCACGGAGCCGCAGGGATGACGGCGACCGGCATGTCCGCGCGCATCGCGACGTCCGCGGTCGGTGCCATGATCGCGGCCGCGACATGCATCGACGCCCCGGCGCGGCTCGGCGGACCCGCCACCGTCGCGGCGGACGGCCCGCACGCATTTTCGCTGCCTTCGCCGGGCCTCTCCCGCGAGGACCGCCGGGCGTTCAGCGTCGGCAATGCGCTCTTTCGCGACAACTGGGTCGTTGCCCCGGCCTCCGCCGACGGCCGCGACGGCCTCGGTCCCCTCTTCGCCGCCAACTCCTGCAGCGCGTGCCACCCCGAGGACGGTCGCGGACTGCCCCCCGCCGGCGACGCATCGTCGGCCGCCGGTTGGATCGTCCTCGTGAGTCCTCACGGGCGCGATGGGGAGGCGCATCCGGTCTACGGGCGTCAGGTGCAGGACCATGCCGTGCCCGGCGTGCGCCCGGAGGCCCGGATCCGCCTCGAGCCAGTTCGTGAGCGCGGCAGCTACCCCGACGGCACGCCCTTCGAGCTCGAGCGCTGGTCGATCGCGCTGGACGAACTGGGCTACGGGCCGCTCGGCGAGGTGCGCCTGTCGCTGCGGGTGGGGCCGCAACTCGTCGGCGGCGGCCTGCTCGAGGCAGTGGACGACGTGACGATCCTCGCGCTCGAGGATCCGCAGGACCAGGACGGCGACGGGATCTCGGGCCGCGCGCATCGACTGGCGGCGAGCGGCCGGGTCGGCCGCTTCGGCTGGAAGGCTTCGCAGGCCACCCTGGACGACCAGGTGCAGGCGGCGTTCTCGGAGGACATGGGGATCACCAGCCCGCGGTTTCCTGCCGAAGCCGTGACCTCCGCGCAGTCGGCGTCGGTCCGCGAGCCCTCGGGCGGCTCGCCCGAGGTCGATGCGGCGAAGGTGGCTCGCGTGGCGCACTACTGCCGGGTGCTCGCGGTGCCGGCGCAGCGGTCGCCGGACGACCCGCGCGTTGCCGTGGGCCGGCAGTCTTTCGCGCGCGCCGGATGTGCGGCGTGCCACGTGCCCGAGCTGCGCACGGGCGATGCGTCCCCGGTGGCCGCGCTGCGCGGTGCGGTGTTCCGGCCGTACACCGACCTGCTCCTTCACGACATGGGCGATGGCCTGGCCGACGGCCGGCGCGACGGCGACGCTTCCGGGCGCGAGTGGCGAACGCCGCCGCTGTGGGGCATCGGCCTGGTGCCGACGGTGAACGGCCACAGCCGCTACCTGCACGACGGGCGGGCGCGGTCGCTCGAGGAAGCGGTGCTCTGGCACGGCGGCGAGGCGCAGCGCGCGCGCGACGCGTTCGTCGCGATGCCCGCGGACGAGCGACGCGCGCTGCTGGCGTTCCTGGCGTCACTCTGACCGTCGCCGCGGTCGGCGGGCCAGGACGGCCGCGAGCCATGCGGCGGCCGGTCCCGGGATCGGCGTCACCTCCAGGCCGAACCGATACCGGTAGGGCTCCGAGGTGTTCAGTTCCATGATCCAGAGCGTGTAGGTGCCCGCGCCCAGCGGAGGCACGAACCCGACCGACCCCGGCGAGCCCGCCATCGTGGGAAGCAGGTCCGAGCCGATGCTTGCGGTGCCGAAGTGCGCCCATCCGAGGAGCGGCGACTCGATGTCCGACCAGTCCCAGGGGATCGTCACCACCGGCCCGGCCTGCATCCCGACGAACGATGCCCCGCCGCCCACGAACGCGTCCTGCACCAGGAACCGCGCGAGCACGTAGCCAGTCGGCACGATGAACCGCACGTAGTCGAGGTCGTGCATGTCCGGCACCGGCGACACCCCGGAGAACCCGGCAACCACGTTCATGCCCGGGGCGAGCGTGACTGCCGTCGGCGCGAGGCGATCGTCGGAGAAGTCCCCCGACGTCGCCTCGTCGAGGACGATCCCTGCCCGCGCCTCCGTGTGTGGAAGGGCCGCGGCGAGGAGAAGGGCGAGCCGAAGGTCGGCGCGGAAGTGCACCTGATGAAGGTGTGCGACGATCGTGAAGGAACGACATGGGTTCCGTGAGGACCCGGTCATGCCCCGGCGAAGATTCGCCCGGCGGGTCAGCCCTCGTGCCGGACCACGCGACCCTCGACGAGGAAGATGACGTCCTCGGCGATGTTGGTGGTGATGTCGGCGATGCGCTCCAGGCGCTGGGCGATCTGCATCAGGTCGATGCCCTCGGCTGTGCGCCCGACGTCGTCCTGGATGAGCTGCCGCGCGCCCGCGACGACCTCCTTGTTCAGGTCGTCGACGCGGCGGTCGGCGCGGCGCACCTCGCGGCAGAGCTCGGGATCCTCGTCGGAGAGGGCGGCGAGCACGTCGGCGAGCATGGTCTTCGACGCGTCGGCCATGTCGGCGAGCGCGCCGGGCACCTCGACGGGGCGGCTCGAGTCCGACCAGCGGATCACCTTCTTGGCGATGCCGCGGCTGAGGTCGGCGATGCGCTCGAAGTCGGCCGAGATGCGCACCACGCTGAGGACGAAGCGCAGGTCGTGCGCCACCGGCGCCCCGAGCGCCAGCACCTTCATGCACTGGGTCTCGAGGTCGACCTCCATGGCGTCGATCTCGTTGTCGCCGGCCTTGACGGCGGCGGCGGCGGCCACGTCCTGCTCGAGGAGGGCGCGCACCGCGAAGTCGAGCCGCTGCTCGGTGGCCGCGCCCATGGCCAGCAGTCCGCGGCGGAGGTTGATGATCTCGGTCTTGAGGTCGATGGCCATCGTTCGTCCAGAACCCGGCGCGATCCTAACCGAACCTTAGCCGAAGCGGCCCGAGACATAGTCCTCGGTCTGCTTGTTCTTCGGGTTGGTGAAGATCTCGTCGGTGTCGCCCAGCTCCACGAGGCTGCCCTCGTAGAAGAAGGCCGTGCGGTCGCTGACGCGGGCGGCCTGCTGCATGTTGTGGGTGACGATCACGATCGTGTAGTCGGCCTCCAGCTCGCGGATCAGCTCCTCGACCCGGGCGGTGGAGCGCGGGTCGAGCGCCGAGCACGGCTCGTCCATCAGGAGCACCTCGGGCCCGACCGCCACGGCGCGGGCGATGCAGAGGCGCTGCTGCTGGCCCCCGGAGAGGCCCAGGGCGCTGGCGCCCAGGCGGTCCTTCACCTCGTCCCAGAGCGCGGCGGCGCGCAGGGCGCTCTCGACCAGCTCGTCGAGGTCGGTGCGGGAGAACTTGCGGTGGAGCCGCGGCCCGAACGCGACGTTGTCGTAGATCGACTTGGGGAAGGGGTTGGGCTTCTGGAACACCATCCCGACGCGCCGGCGCAGCTCCACCACGTCGAGCTCGCGCGCCAGCAGGCTGTCGCCGTCGAGGGTCAGCGTGCCGGAGGCGCGGGCGCCGGCGATGGCGTCGTTCATCCGGTTCATCCAGCGCAGGAACGTGCTCTTGCCGCAGCCGGAGGGGCCGATGAAGGCGGTCACGCGGTTCTTCGGGATCTCGAGCGTGATGCCCTTGAGCGCGTGGAAATCCCCGTACCACGCGTCGAAGCCGGCGGCACGGATGCAGGTCGGCGGCGGCTCCGCCGCGGCGGCGGCCTTGGCGGGCGCGAGGTCGGGGCGCCGGAGCGTGACGTCGCCGGTGGCGTGGGCGTTCGCGGGCGTGGTCATGGAGGCGCTCATTGGGAGGATCGGTGGAGCCGCTGGCGGATGACGACGGCCACGGCGTTGAAGGTGAGGAGCACGGCCAGCAGCACGATGATCGCCGCCGCCGCCAGCTCGTGGAAGGCGTCGCCCGGGCGGTTCGCCCAGTTGTAGATCTGCAGCGGCAGCACCGTGAAGTCGCTGGCGAGGTTGTTCGGCACCGAGCGGATGAAGAGCGGCACCCCGAGCACCAGGATCGGCGCGGCCTCGCCGATCGCTCGGCTGATGGCGAGGATCGAGCCGGTGAGGATCATGGGGAGCGCCGCGGGCAGCGTGATGCTCCACGTGGCCTGCCAGCGCGTGGCGCCGAGGGCCATGGCGCCGGCGCGCAGGCTGCGCGGCACCGACCGCAGGGCCTCCTGGCTGGAGACGATGACGATCGGCAGCACCACGAGCATGAGCGTCAGCCCGCCCGCGAGCACGCCGTGGCCGAGCGGCAGCTGCAGGAAGAAGAAGGAGTCGGGATCGCCGACCGTGAGCGGCCGGTCGGCGCTGACGGCGCCGAAGAGCCGCACGAACGCGGTCAGGCCCAGGATGCCGTAGACGATGCTCGGCACGCCGGCGAGGTTCGAGATGTTGAGCTTGACGAAGGACGTGAGCCTCGACTTCGGCGCGAACTCCTCGAGCCACACCGCGGTGCCGAGGCCGACCGGGATCGCGGTGAGCGCGCAGATGGCGCACACCCAGATGCTGCCCCAGAGCGCCGCCTTGACGCCGGCCTCGCCGGGGCGGCGGCTCGGGTAGTTCGTCAGGAACTCGGTCGACAGGCGGCCGTGGCCGTCCTGCCACACGGTGACCAGGAGGACCACCAGCATCAGCACCGCGAGCGCGGTGAGCGCCAGGCACAGCGCCAGGAACGCGCGATCGGCGCCTCGGCGCAGCGGCTGCGAGGCCGCGGGCGCGGCCCCGACGATGTCGGCGGGGCGGCGCGCGGCCGGGCCGGCCTGGGCGGTGGCGACGGGCACCGCCATCAGTCGTACTCCTCGCGGAAGCGGCGCAGGATCAGGTTGCCGGCGACGGTCAGGCCGAGCGTGATCACGAAGAGCACCGCCGCCACGGCGTAGCTCGAGCGGTACTCGACCCCCGTGGCGGGCGCGTCGCCCAGGAAGATCTGCACCATGTAGGCGGTCATGGTCTGCACCTCGGCGCTCGGGTCGAGGGTGAGCGCGGGGTTCCCGCCCGCGGCGAGCGCCACGATCATCGTCTCGCCGATCGCGCGCGTGATGGCGAGCAGCCAGCTCGCCATGATGCCGCTGAGGGCCGCGGGCACCACCACCTTGACGCTCACGTCGAAGCGCGTGCCGCCCATCGCGTAGGCGGCGTCGCGCAGGCTGCGCGGCACGGCGCGCAGCGCATCCTCGGAGAGGCTGGCGACGATCGGCAGGATCATGATGCCCACCGCGAGGCCCGCACCGAGGGCGTTGAAGGTCCCGAAGCGCTCGCTCACGTGGTCGTGCAGGAACGGCGTGATCACCGCGAGGGCGAAGTAGCCGTAGACCACGGTCGGGATGCCGGCGAGCACCTCAAGCGCCGGCTTCACCGCCGTGCGCACGCGGGGCGGGGCGTACTCGCTCAGGTAGACGGCGGTCACGAGCCCGACCGGCAGCGCGAACGCGGCGGCGATGGCCGTGACCAGGAGCGTGCCGCACACGAGCGGCCAGATGCCGAACTGCTTCTGGGCCCCGAGGAGCGGCGACCACGTGGTGCCCGTGAGGAAGTCGGAGAGCGACACCTCGGGCATGCCCAGGAACCGGACCGTCTCGGCGGCCAGGATCCCGACGATCGCGAAGGTCGTGACGACCGAGACGAGGGCGCACCCGGCGAGCGCGCCGCGGATCAGCCGCTCGCGCGCGTCGCGCACCCGGGCGGCGCGCGGCGTTCCCCGCCGGCTGGCGGCGGCGGCACGCGCTGCGGGGCTGACGGGCACGGCGGTCATCGTCTGCCCGGCGCGGTCCCCGCGCCGAGGGGTGGATCCTACTTCAGCGGTAGGTCTCGGCGATCGGGCCGTGGACGTCCTTGCCGTCGGGGCCGATGAACTGCGTCCCCGTGCGCATGGACTTGAGGTTGGCCCGGGCGCGGTCGTAGACGGCCGCCGGCAGCTTCACGTAGCCGACTTCCTCGGCCAGCTCGCCCGCGTGCTCGAGCATGAACGCGGCGTAGGCGGCCACGGCGGGCTTGGCGAGGGCGGGCTTGCTCACGTAGACGAAGAGCGGGCGCCCGAAGGGGGCGTAGCTGCCGTCCTCGATGGTGTCGTGCGTCGGCGTCACGGCCTTGCCGGACTTCGGGTTCACGACGGGCACCGCGCGCAGCTTGCCCTGGTTCTCGGTGAAGTAGGCGAAGCCGAAGAAGCCGATCGCGTTGCGGTCGCCCTCGACCCCGCGCACGAGCACGTTGTCGTCCTCGCTCACGCTCATGTCGCCGCGGATCTTGCCCTCCTTGCCGACCACCACCTCCTTGAAGTAGTCGAACGTGCCGCTGTCGGTGCCCGGCGAGTAGATCTTCATGGGCTCGTCCGGCCACGACGGGTCGACCTCCTTCCAGGTCTTCGCGCCGCCGTCGGCGGAATAGACCTTGCGGACCTGCTCGACCGTCATCTGCGACGCCCAGGTGTTGGCCTTGTTCACCACGATGGTGAGGCCGTCGAAGGCCACCGGCAGCTCGACGAACTCGATCGACCGCTTGGCGCACTCGGCCGCCTCGCCCGCCTTGATGGGCCGGGACGCGTTGGCCATGTCGACCTCGCCGGAGCCGAAGCGCTTGAACCCGCCGCCGGTGCCGGACTGCCCGACGGTGACCTTGGCCTTCGGGTTCTTCTTGGAGAACTCCTCGGCCACGGCCTCGGCGAAGGGGAAGACGGTGGAGGATCCGTCGACGCGCACGGGGCCCTCGGCCGACTGCGCCGGCGCCGGGCGCGACGGGGCGAAGGCGAGCATCGCGGCGAGCGAGGCGGCGGCGGAGGCGGCGAGGAGTGCGGTGCGCGGCTGCTTCATGGGGGTTCCTCCGTGAAGGACGGGATTCAGGCGGACTGGCGACCCTCGGGGCGCGCCATTGTCCCGGATTCCGGCGCGCCGCGCCCGATCGGGATCGCCTGGTTCGGCCCCATCTCGGCGAGCGGGATGCGGATCCGGAAGGTGCTGCCGTGGTCGGTCCCGGTCCGGCTGTCGATCTCGGCGCTGCCGCCGTGCGCGACCGCCACGTGCTTGACGATCGCCAGTCCCAGCCCGGTGCCGCCGGACTCCCGGCTGCGCGCGCGGTCGATGCGGTAGAAGCGCTCGAAGAGCCGCGTGCGGTGGATCTCGGGGATGCCCGGGCCGCGGTCGGAGACCTCGATGACCGCGTCCGCGCCGTCGGAGCGCGCGGAGACCGTCACCGCCGCGTCCGCGGGCCCGTACTTCACCGCATTCGTCACCAGGTTGGCGACGGCGTGCGCGAGCAGGCCGGCGTTCCCCATCACCCAGAGGTCGTGGTCGACCGCGACGTCGATCGCGACGCGCTTCTCGGCGGCGAGCGGCGCCGCCTGCTCGACCGCCTCGGCCACGAAGGCCGCCACCCGCACGGGCGCGGCGCCGAGCTCGGCGCGCGCCCCCGGGTCCTCGAGCGAGGACAGGAGCAGCAGGTCGTCGATGATCGCGCCCAGGCGCGCCGCGCTGCGCGAGATGGTGCCCGCGAACCGCGCCGCGTCCGGCTCGAGCGTGAAGCTGTCGACGAGCGTCTCGGCATAGCCGCGGATCGAGGTGATCGGCGTGCGGAGCTCGTGGCTGACGTTGGCGACGAACTCGGTGCGCAGCGACTCCAGGCGCCGCAGCTCCGTGCGGTCCTCGAGCACCAGCAGCATGCCCGCCGAACCGACCGCCCGGCTCAGCGGCACCACCGAGCACCGTGCGATGCGCGGGCCGGCCGCGGACGCGAAGCGGATCTCGGCGTCGGCCCGGCGGCTGGTCTCGCGCGCGGCGGCGATCAGCGACTCGAGCTCGGGGCTTCGGGCGAGCTCGACGAGGAGCCTGCCGTCCGCCGGCCGCTCGCCGACGTCCAGGATGCGCTTGGCGGCGGGATTGATGGTGACGATCCGGTCCAGCCCGTCGAGGGCGATGATGCCCGCGGGCGCGGTCTCGACGATCGCGCGCAGCTCGGCGAGCGCGCGGTCGAGGCGCACCGCCTCGCCGGCGGCCGCGCGCGCCCCGCGGACGGGATCGAGGTCGTTGCCCCCGAGGGCGCCGAGGGCGGCCGAGATGCGCCGGCGCTCGGCGTGGCGCGTCCACGCGAGGAAGCCGGCGATGCCGAGGGCTCCCGCCGCGAGCGCGAGCGCGAGGACGAATGGCACGAACCAGTCGGTTGCCGCGGCTTCCTGCGCCATCGTGGGCAGGCTACTCCGCCGCCACCAGGCTCTCGGCGAAGCGGTAGCCGATGCCGCGCACGGTCTCCACGCAGCCGGCGAGGTCCCCGAGCTTCTTGCGCAGGGCGGTGACGTGGACGTCGATGGTCCGGCTCGACAGGACGACGTTGCGCCCGTGCACGGCGGCGATGATCTGGTCGCGCGTGCGGACGAACCCCGGGCGCTGCGCGAGGTGGTTGAGGATGCCGTACTCGGTGACCGTGAGGTCCACCTGCTTGCCGTGCACCATGACGACGTGGCGGTCGTTGTCGACGACCAGCGCGCCCTCCAGGCGCGCGTAGCGGTCGGACCCCTCCTGCGGCGGCAGCTCCACCGCGCGGCGCAGGACGGCCTTGACGCGCGCCATCAGGATCTTCGGGCTGAAGGGCTTGACGACGTAGTCGTCGGCGCCCGTCTCCAGGCCAGCGACCACGTCGGATTCCTCGCCCTTGGCGGTGACCATCACGATGCTGACGTCCTTGGTCTCCGGCCACTGCTTCATGCGCCGGCACACCTCGAGGCCGCCGACGTCGGGCAGCATGAGGTCCAGGATCACGAGCTCCGGCGGGTCCTTGCGGACGGCGTCGAGGGCGAGCTTCCCCGACGGCACGGTCTGGGCGTCGAGGCCCTCGCGTTCGCAGTGGAACTTCACGAGTTCGGCGATGTCTGGCTCGTCCTCGACGATGAGGACTCGGGTGGTTGCCATCGTCTCGTCTCGGTCGCGAATCGGGTCGGTCCGTACCGGCGGCGGCCGGGTCACGAGGGCGCAGTCTCGCGTGCGATCGTAAAGGTTGGGTTCAAGGATGGTCAGGCCGGGATGATTCCTGCGCAAATCCACGCGCCCGCGCGGATTCCGGGGTGCTCCGATCGGCCGGTGACCCCCGCCAGCGACGCCGGGACCCCGTCCTGCGCCAGCGCCCCGAGCACCGCCCAGCCGATGGCCTCGCGATGGGCGGAGGGGATGCCCGCGGCATCGGACATCGCCACCGGCACCCCGGCCGCGCGCGCGATCGAGGCCACGAGCGGTCCGTGCCGCGTCCCGCCGCCGGCAAGCACCGCATCGGCCGCGCCGCTCGCGGCGATCGCCGCCCCGATCGACGCGCCCACCGCGGCGGCGACGC
>JBEITQ010000014.1:0-17775 GCA_040374835.1 Phycisphaeraceae bacterium
CCCGGGGCGGCGGCGGCAGCGCCGCCCGTCGCGACCTGCGCACCGGCGCGGCGCGCGAGCATCGCCGCGGCCCCGAGGCCGGCGGCGGAGGCGATGAACGATCGGCGGTCAAGGGGCATTGGATTCTCCGAGGATGATCTCGACGCCGGGCCGGGACTTGCGGAACGCGGCGACGCCCTGCTCCGAGACCTTCGAGCCGAAGAGGTAGGCGCGCTGGAGGTGCGGGAGCTTCGCGAGCATCGCGAAGACGGTGTCGGTGGCGGGCGTGTTGACGAGGTTCACGGTCTCGGCGTCGAGCGTGCGCGACAGCACCGCGATGATGCCCGCGTCGGTGAGCGCGGTCCCGTCGAGCCGCACGACGCGCGCATTGGGCATCGACGGCATGGCCATGGCGCCGGCGTCGGTGATGGCCGACCGCGCGAGGGACAGCTCCTCGACGCGCGCGGCCATCGGATAGACCTGCGCGAGGTCGAGGTCGCCGACCGCGGATCCCCCGGGGACGCTGACCGTGAACGTCGATGCGCCCTGCGCCACGGGCGCGACGTGGATGCCCTTCCCGCGCAGCAGCGCGGCGGCCGCGATCTCGGCATCGCTCAGTGGCGGCAGCTGCTCGGCAAGCGGGCGGCGCACCCGTGCAGGGTCGCGCGGCTCGTCGGCGGCGGCACCCGCGCGGCCCGGGCGCGCACGCGCACCGGCCGCGGATGCATCGTCCCCGCCGTCCGAGCCGGCCCCGGCGCGCGCACCCGTGCCGGCGCCGGCCGCAAGCGACTCCGGCATCACCGCGCCGTCCTCGATCCACTTCCGGATCGCCTCGATCTGCGTGGCCGCGAGGCGGTCGCCCTCGGGGGGCATCGCCAGGTCATCGGCTTCCGGCAGCATCACGCGGGTGATCATCACGCTCTCGGCGGGCTTGCCGGGCTGGACGATCCACAGCCCCTCGTCGTCCCGCGAGACCACCGAGTCGCGCACGTCCATGCGCAGGCCGCCCTTGCGCTTGCCGTTGCCGTGGCACTCGTAGCAGCGCGACTCGAAGATCGGCAGCACCTGCTCGCGGTAGAAGGCGAGCTTGGCGAGCATGGTCGGGTCGCCGCCGACCGCGCCGGCATCCGACCTTGCGGCGCCCGCGCGTGCGTCGTCGTCATCGTCGCCGTCCGCTTCGCCCGCATCGGGCGCGCCGCCGCCGCCCGCCGAATCGACGACCGGCTCCCAGATGAACCCCGGTCCCCAGACCATGTTCGCGCCGAGGTGGCCGCTCCAGCCGACCAGGATGGTGAGCGCCGCCAGCGCCCCGCGCATCGCGCCGACCAGGTCCTCGCCGCCCGGGCGCGCCGCGCGTGCGGCGAGCCAGGCCGTGCCGAAGCACCCGGCCGTCGCCGCCACGCCGAGCCAGCGGTGCCAGAAGAGGTCGTTGCCGCTGCCGTGGTCGAGCGCGAACACCCAGCCGGTCGCGCCCGCAAGCAGCCCGCCGAGGGCCGCAAGCAGGAGCGCCGTCGGCGTGAAGGGCGATGCCTCGGGCCGGCGCTGCACCGCGCGGAACGCCTCGGCCAGGAACGCGCCGACGACGAGCCCGACGGGCAGGTGCACGGCGGCCGGGTGCAGGCGGCCGAACGCCTCGAGAAGCGGCGGGACGTCCTGCGCGATCGGCTCCGGCGCGAGCATGCGACAAGCCTACCGCGCCGCGGTACGGTGGTTGCGCGATGGCCGCCGGACGCACCGTGCTGCATGCCGACCTCGACGCGTTCTTCGCGTCGGCGGAGCAGCTCGACCGGCCCGAGCTGCGCGGACGGCCCGTCCTCGTCGGCGGCCGGTCGCGCCGCAGCGTCGTCGCGGCCGCCAGCTACGAGGCGCGCGCCTTCGGCTGCCGAAGCGCCATGCCGATGGCGCGGGCGCTCGCGCTGTGCCCGCACGCGGAGGTGGTCTCGGCGCGGTTTGCGCGCTACGCGGAACTCAGCGGGCGCTTCATGGGGATCCTCGGTCGATTCTCGCCGCTCGTCGAGGCGCTGAGCGTCGACGAGGCGTTCGTCGACTGCACGGGGAGCCGCCGGCTCCTGGGAACGGGCCCAGAGATCGGCAAGGCGATCCGCACCGCGACGCACGCCGAGCTCGGCCTCACGGTGAGCGTCGGCATCGGCCCGAACAAGTTCGTGGCCAAGCTCGCCACCGACATGCGGAAGCCCGACGGCATGACCGTCGCGCCCGGGGTGGAAGGCGGGGCCGACGTCCCCGGCGGGCTGGCGGCGTGGCTGGCACCCGTCGCCATCGAGCGCATGTGGGGCGTCGGCCCGAAGTCGATCGGCCGCTTCCACGAGGCGGGCGTCCGCACCTTCGGCGACCTGCAGCGGCTGGACGAGGCCGAGGTGGCACGCCGGCTGGGTGCGCACGCCGTCGACATGCGCGCCCGCGCCCTGGGGCTCGACGACCGCGCCGTGGAGACCGACCACGAGCGCAAGGGCGTCGGCCACGAGACCACCTTCGGCGACGACCTGGAGGACCCGGAGGCCGTGCTCGAGGCGCTGCACGGGCTCGTCGAGTCGGCGTGCCTCCGCCTGCGCGCCTCGGGCGGCATGACGCGGCGGCTCACCGTGAAGATCCGCTTCGGGGACTTCGAGACGATCACGCGCAGCACCACGATCGACGCCCCGACCGATTCGACGCGCGCGATCCTCCTGGCGGCGAAGGAGACGTTCTCGCGCTGGGCACGCGCGGGGTTCGTCCCGGTGCGGCTCGTCGGGATCCGGCTCGAGCGGCTCGATGCGCGGGGGACGGGGACGGCGAGCCTCTTCGAGGACCCGCAGGAGGCACGCGACCGGGCCCTCGACCGGGTGGCAGACGCGGTGTCGCGGAAGTTCGGGAGCGGCGCGATCGGCCGGGGACACGGCGGCATCTCGCGCGAGGGCGGCGCGCGCCGCGCGGGCGACCCGCAACCGCGCGAAGGCGCCTGAGCGTCAGCGCCGCGCGGGCGGCCAGCAGAGGTCGCCCCAGTCGTCGGCGTAGCCGTGGTTCACGAAGACCTGGATCGCCGCAAGCGACAGCCGGTCCATGGTCATCGACGCGCGCTTGAGCACGGTGCGGTTCTCGCGGCTGCCGTAGGTCGCGCCCCCGGATGCCAGCTGCGCGTGCACCAGCGCGCACCGCTCCACCAGCATGGACGCGATGCGGTCGAAGCGCCGGCGCTCCATGAGCGGCCCGAGCTCGACGGCATCGAAGAACCGCGCCAGGTAGCGGTCGGCGAACATGCTCGCCACCAGCGCGCGCTCGCTCTCGATCGTGGTGGCGACGATGCCGTCGTGGTCGGTGGCCACCAGCTGGCGCAGGAACGCGGCGAGCGCCGCGCGCTCGGCCACCGGCTGCCCGCGCGCGGCGTCCCAGCGCGCGAAGAGCGCGGAGAAGCCCGCCCACTGCGCCAGGAAGCGGTCGTCGAGCTCCGCGTCGCGGCACGCTTCGGCGCGCTCGAGCCACGTGAACGCGCGGTGGATGCGGATCCGGTTGTCCTCGTAGAGGTGCGCGTTGGCGTAGGAATCGCGCCGCGGCTTCCACATCCGGCGGAGCGTCGCGAGGTCGAGCGGGGCGGCCAGGATCGCGGTTCGCATCGGCGGCGAAGGCTACCCTTGCCCGCGTGGGTGCCGTGCCCGAGACCTTCGCCGCGTTCCTCCGGCTCGGGCTGACGAGCTTCGGCGGGCCCATCGCGCACCTCGGGTACTTCCACCGCGAGTTCGTCGAACGCCGGCGGTGGATGGGCGCCGCGGAATTCGCCGACACCGTCGCGCTCTGCCAGTTCCTGCCCGGCCCGACGAGTTCGCAGGTTGGCTTCGCGATCGGGCTGCGGCGCGCGGGGGTCGTGGGCGGGCTTGCCGCGTGGACGGCGTTCGCGCGGCCGCGATCGCACTCATGATGGCCGCAGGCGTGGTCGTGCTCGCGTCGATCCCGTGGAGCGGCCCGGCGCTCGCCGCCGCGGCCGCCCGGTGCGTGCAGGCGGGCGCCCTCGTGTTCGGCGGCGGCCACGTCGTGCTTCCGCTCATCGAGCAACCGTTCACGTCCGCCGGCTGGGTGGACCGCGAGGCCGTGATGTCGGGCTATGCGCTCGCGCAGGCGATGCCGGGGCCGCTCTTCACGCTCGCGTCGTACCTCGGAGCGGCGATGGGGGACCCGGGAGGCGCGCCGTCGGCCTTCCTCGGCGCCGCGCCTGCGGGGCGCGCTCGCCGGGGCGAACTGCGCGGTGATCGGCCTGCTTGCCGCGGCGCTCGTGCAGGACGTGCTGCCGGCCGATGCTGGTGACGGCGGCGGTCGCCGCGCTGTGCGGGCAGCTCACGCTCGGCCGGTGACGCGCGCGACGCCGCGCGCGGACCTCACCTTGCCGGCTCGACGTGCGCGGTCGCGTTGCCGCCCTCGGATCCGCGGCCGAGCGCCTCCTCGATCTCGGCCTCGATCGTCGACGCCACCTCGTGCGCGGTGCGCACGTCCATGCCGCCGTCGACCTGCACGTGGAAGTCCACCCAGTGGTGCCGGCCGACGTGGCGCGTGCGCAGCTTGTGCCAGCCGCGGATGAGCGGTGCGCGCGCCCCGGCGCTCCCCTCGACGTGCGCGTCCAGGATGCCGCGCACCGTCTCGTAGTCGGCGGCGTCCTGCTCGTCCACCAGCTCGCCCAGCGCGCGGCGCACGGTGCGCACGGCGAGGGCCACGAGCACGCAGGCCATCAGGATCGCCACGACCGGGTCGATCCAGCCGATGCCGGTCATCCGCACCGCAAGCAGCGCGCCGATCGCCGCCAGGCTCGTCAGCGCATCCGACTGCAGGTGGCGGCCGTCGGCAACCAGCGCCGCCGAGCCGCCGCGGCGGCCGAGCGACACGAGCCACGTCCCGACGCCGGCGTTCGCCGCGCCCGCGAGGCCGACGATCCACAGGCCCGTGTCGATCGAGCGCAGCTCGATGCCGCCCGACAGCAGGCGGTGCGCGGACTCCCACACGATGCTCGCGCCGGCGGCGCCGATCAGGATCCCCTCGAACGACGCGCTCAGGAACTCGAACCGGCCGTGACCGTAGGGATGCGTCCGGTCGGCGGGCCGGTGCGCCTGCGCGATGGCCCAGAGCGCGAAGCCGCTCGCGGCGACGTTGACGATCGACTCCACCGCGTCGCTGTAGACGGCCGAGGAGCCGGTGATGCGCCACGCGAGGAACTTGGCGCCCATCAGCACGATGCCGACGACCAGCGCCACGAGCGCCGCGCGGCGTTCGGGCGACGGACTCGGCGCCGGCGTGGCCTCAGCCGCCATCGCCGGTGGCCGGGGCGGCGGACTCGCCGGCCGGGGCGGTCGCCGCGTCCGCGGCGGTCGCGGGCGCCGGGGGCGCCGGGGGCGCGTCCGCGCCCTCGATGTAGACGTCGAGGAGCTGCCCGGTCGACACCGGTGCGTTCGGGTCCTCGAACGCGTAGATCAGCTGCATCACGCGCGTGTCGATGCGCTCGGCGTTCTCGCCCGTGAGCGCGCGCTTGGGCTGCATGGTCGGAAGGCGGCGGACGAAGCGCAGCGGGAACGACTGCTGCCGGCCGCCGCGCAGCGCGGCGATGGCCTTGCCCTTGGGGTCGAACCGCCACGCGTCCAGCTCGTCGATGTCGACGCGGATATGCAGGGGGTCGAGCGCGCCGAGCTGCATCTGCACCTCGGCGCCCGGGCCGGCGGCGGCGTACTCGCCGGGCCGCGCCTCGATGCGCAGCACCGTGCCGTCGATCGGGGCACGGGCGATGCATCGGTCGAGCTCCGTGCGCAGCGACTCGGCCTCGGCGCGGGCGATCGCCACCTCGCTCTCGACGACCTTCAGGTCCTCGGGGTAGGTGCCGCGGCGCACGAAGGCAAGGTTCGCCTCGGCCTCGGCCAGGCGTGCCTTGGCGTTGGCGAGCTCGAACTCGCGCGTCGGCTTCTCGTTGCGCGAGAGCGCACCCGCCTCGCCGACGGCAAGCAGCCGGTCGAGCCGGCCCTGCGCGTCGTTCACGGCCGCGCGGAACTGCTCGGCGCGCGCCTCGGCCTGCGCCAGGGACTCGGGCTTGGGCAGGCTCTTCGCCTGCAGGAACTTCGCCTCGGCGGCCATCAGGCGCGCCTCCGCGCCCGCCAGCTGCGAGCGCAGCGCGCGGCGGTCGATCACGAACAGCGGGTCGCCGCGCTTCACGCGCTGTCCCTCGACCACGGGCACTTCCTCGACCAGGCCGCTGACCGGCGCGCCAAGCAGGATCAGCTCGCTCGAGGGCTCGACGATGCCCGACCCGCTGACGCGCCCGGCGAAGGGCGATCCGGAGGGCGGGACGAGCGGCGGCGGGGCCGGCGGCGGCTTCGACTGCTTCGACACGGTGACCGCCGCGGCGACGATGCCGCCGACGGCAAGCAGCGGGAGGACGACGTACTTCCAGTTCATGGGGTGTCCGTTCGGGGCAGGCTACGGGACGCGGCGTCCGCCGGCACGACGAGCGACAGCGCCACCGTGCGCCGCATCTCGTCGAGGGCCTCCGAGGGCGTGGTGACGTGGGTCACGCGGCCGTCGTCGAGGTGCGCGATCCGGTCGGCGAAGTGGTAGATGCGCTCGTCGTGCGTCACCAGGATCACCACGCGGTCCGGGGTCGCGGTCATCTCGCGGATCAGGGACATCACGCGCTGGCCGGTGGCGCCGTCGAGGGCGCTCGTCGGCTCGTCGCAGACGAGGAGCCGGGGCCCGTTGATCAGCGCGCGCGCGATCGCCACGCGCTGCTGCTGGCCGCCGGAGAGCTTCGTGGGCCGCGACTGCTCGCGCCCGGCCAGGCCGACCTTCCCGAGGAGCTCCGCCGCGCGGTCCAGCGCGTCGCGGCGCGGGTGCTTGCGCAGCAGGAGCGGCACCGCCACGTTCTCCACGATCGAGACCTGCGGGATCAGGTTGAACTGCTGGAAGATGAAACCGACGTTGGCGCCGCGCCAGCGGGTGCGGTCGTGGCCGGACAGGGCCCCGGGATCGGTGCCGAAGACGTCGAGGTCGCCGCCGCCGCGGGTCAGCAGGCCCGCGAGGATCGAGATGAGCGAGGTCTTGCCGCATCCCGACGGGCCGACGAGCGCCATCACCTCGCCCGCGCGCACCTCGAGGTCGATGCCGCGCAGCGCGTGCACCACCGCGTCGCCCGAGCCGAAGCTCTTCGTGACGGCGCGGCAGCGGATGGCCACCTGCCCTTCGCTCATCCCTGGAACACCTCTGCCGGGTCGAGCCGCGCGACGCGGCGCATGCTCAGCAGGCTCGACGCCACCACGATGAAGATCACCGCGCCCGCGGACAGCACCGGGATGTGCCAGGTCATCTTGAAGGCGAGCTTCTCGGGCGGGATGGTCAGGCCCACCAGGCTGGTCGCCCCCAGGCCGATCCCCAGTCCCAGCGCGCCCGCCACCGCGCCCTGCAGCGCCACCATCCCCAGGAGCCGCGGCGTCGTCGCGCCCATCGCCTTCATGGCGCCGAAGTACTTCAGGTTGTCGAGCGTGAAGTTGTAGAACATCTGTCCCGAGATCGCCACGCCCACCAGGAAGCCGAGCGCGATCGCGATGCCGAAGTTGATCGGGATGCCCGTCTGCTTCATCCAGAACTCGATGGTCATCCACGCGAACTCGCGGGGCGTGTAGACGGAGAGCTCGGTCTCCGCCTCGATGCGGCGCTTCAGCGCCTGCAGGTCCGTGCCGGGCTCCGCCTTCACCAGCACCATGCTCAGCGTGCGCCGCGTGGCGGGCGCGTACGAAAGCGCGCGCGAGTAGGTCGTGTAGACGGTCGGCGCCGCCTGGAAGGTGGGCTTGGTCTCCGCGACGCCGCCGATCACGGCGCGCCGCTCGTTGAGCTCCATCACCTCGCCGATCTCGATCGGGCGCTTCGGGCCGTCCGGGTCGAGCGGGTCCACGGGCTGCGCGAGGCGGTTCTTCTTGCCACGGGTCTCGATGATGATGGTGTCCGGCTGGCGCAGGACGTCGACCGAGCCCTCGACCATCAGGGGTGGCGCGCCGATCAGGCTCGCGTCGTCGACGCCCACGACGTCGCAGAGCTGGCGCGAGCCGTTGGGAAGCTTGGCCACCAGCAGGCTCTTGTAGAGGGGCACCGCCCAGAGCACGCCCTCGACGCTGCGCACGCGCTGCAGCGCGGTCACCTGCATGGGCTTGGTGTCGTCGACGAAGAGGAGCGTGGGGTCCACCACCCAGAGGTCCGGCTGCGGCGTCTCCTCGATGAGCGCGTAGGTCCGGCTCATGAGCCCCACGAAGATGCTCGACTGCTGCGCGATCAGCAGGGTGGCGAACGAGAGTCCCAGCAGGATGCCGTAGAACTTCGCCGTGTCGCCGAAGAGCATCTTGATGGCGATGAGCCGCACGGCGGGTCCCTGCGCTCAGAGGCGCATCTGCGTCCCGAACTCGACGACGCGGTCCGACGGCAGGTTGAACGCGCTGGTGACGTCGGCGGCGTTCGAGTGCAGCAGCACGAAGAGCGACTTGCGCCAGCGCGCCATGGGGGCGGGGCCGTCGGGGATCACCTGCATCTTCCGGGCGAAGTAGGTCACGTCGCGGTCGTCGAAGGGCAGGCCGCGCTCGCGCGCGAGGACCAGGATGCGCACCGTGTCCGGCTGCTCCATGAACCCGACCTGCGCCGACACGCTCCAGAAGCCGTCGGGCATCCACTGCACCGCCACGCGCTCGCGGTCCTCGACGAAGGGCTCGTCCGAGGGAACGATCGAGAGCAGGATGACCTGCTCGTGCAGCACGTGCGCGTGCTTCACGAAGCTGACCAGCGCGAACGGCGCCTGGGTGGACGGCGTCATGAACACCGCGGTCCCGGGCACGCGGGGGATGACCTCGGCCCAGAGGCGCGCCAGGAAGTCGTGGATCGACTCGGCCTGCTCGGCGATGCGGCGGCCGATCGCCTGCGTGCCCTGGTGCCAGGTGAGCATCACGGTGGCGCCGATCGCCGCGATCGCGAGCGCGTACCAGCCGCCGTGCAGGATCTTGGCGAAGTTCGAGGCGAGGAACAGCAGGTCGATCGTCAGGAACACGCCCATCACCGACCACACGACCGCCGGCTTCCACTTCCACGTCTTCAGGGCGACCTCGGCGAAGAGGAGCGAGGTGATGACCATCACGGCGGTCACCGCCATGCCGTACGCCTCGGCGAGCGCGGTGGCCGAGCGGAACAGGAACACGGTCGCCAGGCAGCCGACCATCATCGCCCAGTTGATGAAGGGGACGTAGATCTGGCCCTCGGTGTCGCTGGAGGTGTGCACCACCCGCAGGCGCGGCATGTAGTTCAGGCGGATGGCCTGTCGCGCCATCGAGAAGACGCCGGAGATCATGGCCTGGCTGGCGATGATCGTGGCCATGGTCGCCAGCACCACCATGGGGATCACCAGGTCCGGCGGCACCAGCCCGTAGAAGGGCTTGAACTTCCCGATGGTCTCGGGGGTCGGCGGGTTGGCGAGCGCCCACGCGCCCTGCCCGAAGTAGTTCAGGAGGAGGCACGGCCAGACGATCGAGAACCAGCCGATGCGGATCGGGCCGATGCCGAAGTGGCCGATGTCGGCGTAGAGCGCGTCCGCGCCCGTGACCACCAGCACGATCGACCCGAGGAGCAGGAACGTGCCGCCCGGGTCGCTTGCGACGAGCCGCGCAGCGTGCACGGGGTTGATGGCCTCCAGCACGCCGGGGTCCGCGAGCAGCGCACGCAGCCCCAGGAACCCGAGCACCGAGAACCACAGGATCATGATGGGCCCGAACACGCGGCCGATCTTCCCGGTGCCGAAGCGCTGCACGCCGAAGATGAACACCAGGACGACCGTCGTGAGCGGCGCCACCCACGACGAGAGCGCGGGGTCGAAGACGCTCAGGCCCTCCATCGCGGAGAGCACGGAGATCGACGGCGTGATGACGCCGTCGCCGAAGAGCAGCGCGCTGCCGACGATCGCGAACATCCCGAAGAACGCGAGGCGGAAGTCCGATCGCCGGGCCAGCCCGCGCGGCAGCAGCGAGAGCATCGAGAACAGCCCGCCCTCGCCCCGGTTGGTGGCGCGCATGATGAGCACCTGGTACTTCATCACCACCACCAGGAAGAGCGCCCAGAACACCATCGACAGCACGCCGAGGATGAACGGCCGGTCGACGGAGCCGTGCTTGATCACGGTCTCCTGGATGGCGTAGAGCGGGCTGGTGCCGATGTCGCCGAAGACCACGCCCACGGCACCGATGGCCAGGGCGAACGTGCCGGCGCCGTGGCCAGGCCCATGGCCGGATCCGTGCTCGAGGCCGTGCGGCGCGGACGCCGGGGCGGCGCCGGCCGCGGCCGCGGGGGCTGCGGGGGCGGAGGGCGCGGCGGGCGGATTGCTGGCGTTGGACGACTGGTCGGGCACCGTCGGCGGTCCGCGGAACGCGGAAGCCGCCATGCTACCCCTGCCGAGGTGTCCGGGAACTCACTCGGCCGGCGCCGTGACCGCCAGCGGCACCGACGCGCGGGCCTTCACGCCCGTCACCGGGTCGGTGGCCTCGACCTCGACCGAGTACGGGCCGGGGGGCAGCGTCGCAGGCACGGCGACCACGCGCGCGACGTAGAGGTCGACGAGCGGCTCTTCGGCGGTGTGCGACGACTGGTACGGGCCGCGGGTCGCCACCGGCAAGCCGTTCGCGTCGACGAGTCGCACGACGTACGACGCGTTCGCCGTCGCGCGCCGATCGCCGGCAGGCGACGACGGCCAGTTCACGAGCTCGACGTAGGCGATGAAGCGGCCGCCCGTGCGCACGCGCGAGCCGCCGAGCGGATCGAGGTCGCCGAACGCGCGCACCTTCGAGGCCACGGTGAGCCGCCGCAGTTCCGCCGGCGCGCGACGCGGGCGCGCGGGCGCGGCGTCGGGCGCATTCGGGGCCGGCGCAGGACGGGTCGTGACGGTGACCGCCGGCTGCGACGCGGGAGCCGGGCGTTCGCGGGGCGCCGGTGCCGGGCCGATCGGCACGGGAACCGGGATCGCGGCACCGCGGGTGGCGGGACGCTCCGGCGGGCTCGGCTCCGGAGGCGTGTCGCCGCGAGGCGCACCGTCATCGGTCGCGGCCGGCGCGGGACGGCCACGCCCCGGGCGCGCGCCCGCCGACTCCGGAGAAACGATCGGCGCCGGCTCGACGCGCACGACCTTCGGCTCCGCGGGAACGACCGGCGTCGGTACAGGAAGCGAAGCGGGCAACGGTGCGGGGGGCGGCAGCGGCGTGGACGACGGTGCCGGCGCTGCTTCGGGCGCGGGTGCGACGGGTGCAGGTGCGGGTGCAGGTGCAGGTGCGGGTGCAGGCGCAGGCGCCGGTTCGGGCGCAGGCGTTGGCTCGGGGGCGGGCGCGGGAGCCGGTTCTGCCGCGGGCTCGGGCATCGGTTCGGGCGCGGGCGCAGGCTCGGGCTCCGGTGCGGGCGCAGGCGACGGCTCGGGCGTTGGCTCCGGCGTTGGCTCCGGCGTTGGCTCCGGCATCGGCTCCGGCGTTGGCTCCGGCATCGGCTCCGGCGCGGGCTCGGGCAACGGCTCCGGTGCCGGTGTCGGCGTGAGGGTCGCGGGTTCCTCGAGCACGGGCTCCGGATCGGGCATCGGCAGCGGCACCGGAATCCACAGCGGCTCGGGTGCGGGTTGGGGTTCCGGCGCGGGCGGCGGCTCGGGAGCGGGCGCAGGTTCCGGCTCGGGAATCGGCGCGGGCTCAGGCATCGGTTCCGGCGCCGGAGCAGGAGGCGGCTCGGGGGCCGGAGCAGGCGCAGCTTCCGGAGCAGGAACGGGCTCGGGCGCCGGGGCGGGAACGGGCTCGGGTTCGGGCGTGGGCGGCGGCTCGGGCGCGGGAACGGGCTCGGGTTCCGGCGTGGGCGCAGGCGTCGGCTCCGGCGCAGGGACGGGCTCGGGTTCCGGCGTTGGCGCGGGCGTCGGCTCCGGCGCAGGCTCGGTCACGGGCGCAGATTCCGGCACCGGCGGCGGTTCCGGCGCGGCCGGCGGAGCGACGACGACAACGACCGGCGGCGGGGTCATCGTCTGCACCGGCATCGCGGCCGGACGCGACACGCGCGGCACCGGCGTGCCGGCGGCCTGCACCGCCGGCTGCGAATCGAACGCCTCGCGCGCGGCATCGCGCGGGATGGGGTCGGTGGTGCGCGCCCCGATCGGCCGGCTTGCCGTCGAGACCGGAGGCGGCACCGAACGCACCGGTGCGCTGCACGAGGCAAGTGCCGCCGCGGCCAGGGCCGAGGCGACCGCGCGCGCGATGGCGGACGTGGGCGCGTTCACCGCGCGCCTCCGTTCAAGGTCACGATGAGCGACTCGTACGTGCGGATCTCGTCGCCGCTCAGCCCGGTCCGGGTGCGGGCGCACGCGCGCATCGAGGCGTCGAGCGCGGCGGCGGCGCGGCGCGAGCCCGCCTGGCGCGCGGCGCGCATGACGACCGCCTGCGAGTCGCCCCACAGCCGCAGCTGCTTGGCGGCCGCGAATTCCTGCTGGCCCTGTTCGAGCAGCCGGGCGGCATCGTGCACCTTCCGCATGATGTCCACAATCGACCAACCCACCATGGTCGCTGGAACCCCGGACACCCGCACCAGCTCGGCGAGCTTCTCCAGGGCCCCCTTGGCGCCCTCGCGCAGGAGCACGCCCTGCAGTTCCCAGGCCTGTTCCTCGCGGGAGAGGCCCACGAACTCGACCACCAGCGCCCGCGTGATCGGGGCACCCTGCCCCGCCGCGGACGCGAGCTTCGCCAGCTCGCTGTCGAGCCGCGCCAGGTCGGGCCCCACCTTCTCGACCAGGAGCTCGGCCACGCCGGGCCCGAGGGTCGTGCCGTGCCGCCGCTCGGCGCGCACGCCGCACCAGCGGACCGCCTCGGCGTCCGACGGCGCGTCGCACTTGATCACGGCGCCGCCGCAGGCCTCGACGAGCCGGTCGAACTTCCCCGGGTTCCAGCGCGAGCCCGCGCGCATCAGCAGCGTGCTCTCCGCCTGGGGCGACTCGGCATAGCGCTCCATCGCGCGCCGGCGGTCCTCGGCGCCGAGGAACGCCTCGGCGTTGTCCACGATGACCAGCTTGTGCCGCGAGAGCAGGCCGTACGAGCGCAGCTCGTCGAGCACCGCCGAGAGCGACGCGGACGCGCCGTCGAAGTCGAAGCGGTCGACCGAGCCGTGCGTCTCCTCGAGCGCCTTCTGCAGCTGCTGCGAGCGCTCGACGCGCAGGTACGAGTCCTTGCCCGTCAGCACCACGATGCGCATCGACGCATCGGGCGCGCTCCGGCTCGCGGCGGCTGGCTTCGTGGCTCGTGCCATGGCGGAACCCAAGTGTACGAGGCATGCGCGGTAGGCTCCGGCGCGTGCCCGAGGTGAACTTCGACGGCATCGTCGGACCGACCCACAACTACGCGGGGCTGTCGCGCGGAAACGTGGCGA
The DNA here is from genome assembly GCA_040374835.1 of Phycisphaeraceae bacterium. Classification (GTDB taxonomy): domain Bacteria; phylum Planctomycetota; class Phycisphaerae; order Phycisphaerales; family SM1A02; genus UBA966. The sequence continues at coordinate 13,405 of JBEITQ010000014.1, forward strand.
GCGCCCGCCACCGCGGCGAGACGTCGCGCCCGCGCGACGCCGCGCTGCAGGGCCTCGCGAAGGCCGCGGCGGTGGCACGGCTCGGGGTCTCGCAGGGATGGATCCCGCCGCAGGAACGGCCGCACGTCCCGACGCTCCGCGCGCACGGGTTCTCCGGGACCGATGCCGGCGTGGTGTCCGCGGCCGCGCGCGAGGCGCCCCACCTGCTTGCGCAGGCCTCGAGCGCGAGCGCCATGTGGACCGCGAACGCCGCCACCGTCACGCCGTCGGCCGACAGCGGCGACGGTCGCGTGCACCTGACGGTGGCCAACCTGCGCGCGATGCCGCACCGCGCGATCGAGCCGCCGCAGACCGCGCGCACGCTCCGGGCGATCTTCGCCGACGAGTCGCGCTTCGCCGTGCACGACGCGCTGCGCGCGCACGACGCCTCCGGCGCACCGGGCCCCTTCGGCGACGAGGGCGCCGCCAACCACACGCGGCTCACGCGCGATGCGCGGAGCGGCGGCGAGGTCGAGGGCGTGCACCTCTTCGCCTTCGGCGCGCAGGCAGGCGGCGCCGGGCCGCGGCCGGCGCGCTACCCCGCGCGGCAGACGCTCGAGGCGAGCCGCGCGATCGCCGACCGGCACGGCATCGCGACCGCTCGCTGCGTCTGGGCGCAGCAGCACCCGGCCGCGATCGACCAGGGCGTCTTCCACAACGACGTCATCTCGGTCGGCAACGGCCACGTGCTGCTCGCGCACGAGCATGCGTTCGTCGACCAGCACCGGGTGCTCGACGACCTCGACGCGGCACTCGGCGGCACGCTGCGCGCGGTGACGGTGTCGTCGCGCGACGTCACGGTGAAGGACGCGGTCGAGACGTACCTCTTCAACTCGCAGCTCCTCACGCTCCCGGACGGCACCATGGCGCTCGTCATGCCCGGGGAGTGCGCCGCGCACGCCGGCGTGGCGCGTGCGGTGCAGGCGATGGTCGACGACCCCGCATGCCCGGTGAAGCGCGCGGTGCACCTCGACGTGCGCGAGAGCATGCGCAACGGCGGCGGGCCGGCGTGCCTGCGGCTGCGCGTGCCGCTCACGCCCGGCGAACTCGCGGCCGTCGTGCCCGGCTGCCTGTGGTCGCCCGAGCGGCACGCGGCGCTCGAGGCATGGGTGCGACGGCACTACCGCGAGACGCTGGTGCCCGCGGACCTGGCGGACCCGAAGCTGCTGGACGAGTCCCGGGCCGCGCTCGACGAGCTGACGCGCCTCCTGGGCACCGGGTCGATCTACGAGTTCCAGCGCTAGGCCGTCCAAGTAGCCTGCGCGCCATGCGCAGGACGGTGGCAGTCGTCGCGGCGGTGCTCGCCCTGGGTGCGGGTGCGGCGATCGCCTGGCGGCTTGGGTACGCAAGCGGGGCGAGGACCTCGTCGACCGGACCGGGGAAGGCCACGCCCCCCATTCCGTCGCCTCCATTGGTCCCGCTGCCGACGCCCGAGGAGGAGACGCGCGAGCAGGTCGCCGCCGCGGCAGCCGACGCCGCACGCCGCGCCGAGGAGGAGGCCCGTGCCGCCGCCGAGCGCGCCGAGGCGGAGCGCCGCCGCGCGATCGAGCTCGAGCTCGCCGCGAAGGCCGCGCGCGAGGCGCATGCCCGCGGCGTCACCGCCTTCGAGCGCGGCGTGGCGCTGCAGCGCGAGGGAAAGCTTCCCGGCGCCATCGCCTCGTACCGGCAGGCGATCGAGTTCGATGCGAGCATCGCCGGTGCCTGGACGAACCTCGCCATCCTCCTCGACGAGGTGGGCCAGCACGCCGAGGCGGTCGACGCCGCACGCATGGCCGTCGCGCTTCCCGCCACCGCGGAGCCCGCGCGCCGGGCGCACGCGATGCACGTCCTGGGCCACGCGCAGCTCGGGGCGGGCCGGCGCGCCGAGGCGATCGACTCGCTGGAGCAGGCCCTGGCCGCCGACCCGGCGCACGAGGCCGCAGCGCTCGCGCTTGCCAACGCGTGGCTGGGCGAGGGCAAGCCCGACCGCGCCGCCGACGCGCTCGCCGCGGCGCGTGCCGCCGGAGCCGATGACGCGGGCATCGAGACGTTCCTCGCCATGCTGCGCTGGCAGCAGGGGCGCATGGAGGACGCGGCCGCGCACGCCGGCACCGCGCTGCGGATGGAGCCCGGGAACCTCGACGCCTCGATCGCCCTCTCCTACGCGCAGCTGGGCCTGAAGCAGTGGAAGGAGGCCGCCGCCGGCCTCGAGGCCGCGCTCAAGCGCCGGCCGGACGACGCGAACCTCCACGCCGCGCTCGGCTACGCCTACGACAAGCTCGGCCGCCGCGGCAACGCGGTCGAGGAGTTCGACCGCGCCATCGCGCTCGAGCCCGCGCACCCCACCGCGCATGCGCACCGCGGTGCATCGCTCGAGGCATCCGGGGACGTCGCGAAGGCGCTCGAGGCCTTCCGCACGGCGGAGGCGTCCGCGCCGGTGCACTCGCGATCGGCGGTGCAGACCAAGCTCGCGGTCACGAGCTTCCAGGCCGGCGACATGGAGCAGGCCCGCGCGATGGCGCGGCGCGCCATCGAGACCGACCCGACGAACGCCCACGCACGGTTCGTGCTGGGGATGGCGTCGCTGCGCCTCGGGGACCGCGCCGAGGCCGAGGCGCAGCGCAAGGCGCTCGACGGCAAGGACCCCGAGCGCGCGGCGGAGCTCGCGAAGGCGATCGGCGAAGGGGCGGGGTGATCGCGCTCGAGGTCATCGCCGGACCGGACGCGGGCGCGCGCCACGTGCTGCCGGACGCGGAACCCCAGCTCATCGGCCGCAGCACCGAGGCGATCGGCTCCACCGACCCGACCATGAGCCGCCGGCACGCGGAACTCACGCCGTCGACGGGCGGCTGGTTCGTCCGCGACCTGCAGAGCACCCACGGCACGCACGTGAACGGCGAGCGCATCGCCGGGCGTCGCGCCCTGCGCCCGGGCGACGTGGTCCGCTGCGGCGGGACCGAGTTCCGGGTGGCGGAGGCGGATGCCGCCGAGCCGCCCGCGCCGGAGGGCTCGGACCCCGCCCGGCTGCAGGCGATCGGCGAGACCGTCGCCACGATCAGCCACGGGATCAAGAACATCCTGCAGGGCCTGCGCAGCGGCGCGGACGCGGTGGAACTGGCGCTTCGCCGCGAGGACCTCGCCATGGCGCGCGAGGGCTGGCCGATCGTCGCGAGGAACCTCGACCGCGTGTCGTGGCTCGTGATGAACATGCTCGCCTACGCGAAGGACCGCCCGCTGGAGATCGAGGAGACCCAGCTCGAGGCGGTGGTCGGCGAGGTGGTCGAGCTGATGCAGTCCACCGCGGCCCGGCGCCGCGTGCGGCTCGAGCTGCACCTCGATTCGCCGATGCCGCCGGCACCGATCGACGCAAACGCGGTGCACCAGGCGGTGCTCAACCTCGTGGCCAACGCCGTGGAGGCCGCGCCCGACCGCACGGGCACGGTCGCCGTGCGCTGCACGCTGGAGGCGAAGGACGGGCGATTCGCCGTCGAGGTCGACGACGACGGCCCCGGCGTGCCGCGCGAGCAGCGCCCGCGGCTCTTCGAGCCCTTCGCGAGCACCAAGGGCCAGCGCGGCACGGGCCTGGGGCTGGCGGTCGCGCGCAAGCTGGTGGAGCGCCACGGCGGGCGGATCGTGCACGCCGACCGCTCGCCCCGCGGCACCCGGATGCGGGTCGAACTGCCGGCCGACCGCGGCGACCCGGACGCCGAGCGGACGCGCGGGCCCGTCGCCGGGCGCACGCCGGACATCCGCTGGGACGCGGGTCCGAGGCCGTAGCCCTCAGCGCGCGCCCGCGAAGTCCGCGGCGGCGGCAGGCACCGTGTCCAGGATGTTCGTGACGATCTCGTCCGCGCCCCGGCCCTCGGCCTCGGCCTCGAAGTTGAGGAGCACGCGGTGGCGCAGCGCCGGCAGCGCCACGGCCTTGATGTCCTCGGCGGCGACGCTCGTTCGGCCCGCCAGGAGCGCCTTCACCTTCGCGCCCAGCACCAGCGTCTGCGCGGCGCGCGGGCTCGCCCCGAAGCGCAGGAACTGGTTGACGAGCGGCGTGGCGAACTGGCCGCGCGGGTGCGTGGCAAGCACGACGCGCACGGCGTAGTCCTGCACGGCGTCCGCGATGCGGACCGCCCGAACCAGCTTCTGGTGGCGCAGGATGGTCTCGGCGTCGATCGCCTTCTGCGGCTCGTCGACGGCACCCGCGGTCGTGCGGTTCAGGATCTCGCGCAGGTCGGCGCGCGTCGAGTAGCCGACCTCGAGCTTGAAGAAGAAGCGGTCGAGCTGCGCCTCGGGCAGCGGGTAGGTGCCCTCCTGCTCGATCGGGTTCTGCGTGGCCATCACGAAGAAAGGCTTGTCGAG
>JBEITQ010000024.1:0-13489 GCA_040374835.1 Phycisphaeraceae bacterium
AGCACCGCCGCCGCCAGCACGGCCGGCCCCGTCCACCAGCGGGCAGGCGCCGTGACCGGGAACGCCTCGCGCACGCGCGAGGCGACGTCCGGATCGGAGGCATGGCGGATGGCGTCCGCGATCGCCGCACGCGCGAACGGGTCGGCCGCCGCCGATGCGTCGGCCTCGAGCGCGAGCGCGGTCGAGAAGCGCTCGCCGGTGCGCACGCGCGCATCGACCTCGATCGCCGCCGCATCCTCCGTCGGACGCGCGACGCGCGCCCGCCACCAGCCGTAGGCCGCGGCCAGCGCCACGGCCACCAGCACCGCGAGCGCCATCCAGGCCATGCTGCGGCTCGGCACGCCGATCGCCGACGACGCGCCGAGCAACCGCCGTTCGAGCACCAGCAGGGCGACAAGCGCCGCCGTGACGGGCAGCGCCGCCAGCGCCGCCGACAGCAGCGCCTGCAGATGCATGCGGAACCGCGCGTGACGGACGAACGACCGGATTCGATCCAAGGCGATCCTCCTTGAAAAGTCTAGCCGTCGATGCCATCCGTATGATCGCGGGCCATGCGAATCATCCCGATCGCCGCCATTGCCGTCGCCGCCCTGCTCGCCGCGCCCCCGGCGCAGGCGGGCGCCCCCGTCGTGCCGCAGTCGGCCGACCAGTCGGCGGCCGACCTGCGCCAGGAAATCGACCGGCTGCGTCGCCAGCTCGCCGACAGCCAGGCAGAGCTCGACGCCGCCAAGGCACGGATCAAGGAGCTCGAGGCCAAGCTCGCCGCCGCGGCCGCGGGCGGGGCTCGAGGACAGGAGATCCCCGCGCCGCCGCCGCCGCCGGTGCCGGCCGATCCGTCGATCGGCCCGGGCGGGCTCCTGGCCTCGCTGCAGGCGGACTACCTCGCCGCGTTCCCCGACGACCCGCCGTCGAAGTCGGCGCAGCGGCTCTTCGAGCAGCACCTGCAGGCGCTCCGTGCCTTCGCCACGCGGGCCAACCGCGACTACGTCCGCCAGGTCACGTGGAACGGCCAGCTCGACCCGACGATCCCGCTCCGCGTCAACGGCCGGCAGGTCGGGTTCACGGTCGTGTTCAAGAACGGCGCGCGCGAGTTCCGCGTGCCGGCGACCGTGTCGCAGGGCACGTTCGAACGGATCATGGCGAACGGCCAGGCCACCGAGGGACCGATCGCCGTCACCGCCATCGTCACCCCGCGCGTCCGCGTGAACGCCGACCGCCCCGACCGCGGCGCCTTCGAGTCGATCCCGATGGTGGCGCCGTACGTCGAGTTCCTGTACGACCTCGACGTGAAGTCGGTGATCCCCGCGCCGCCGGCCGATGCCACCGTGCCGGCGAATCCCGGCGCCCCGGCCGGCAACGCGCCCGTGCCATGAGCGCCGCGCCCGACGAGCCCGGCGCGGCCGTGCGCATCCCGCTCACCCAGCTGCAGCGTGGGCAGCGGGCGATCGTCCATTGCGCCGACATCGCCGACCTCCCCGAGGGCGACCGCTGCCTGCTGCACGCGATGGGCATGCACCACGAATGCCAGATCCGCGTCTGCAGCCCGGGCACGCCGTGCATCGTGCAGATCGACTCGACGCGGCTCGGGATCTCCGCCGACGTCGCGCGCCGCATCCTGGTGACCCCGATCGACGACGCGGGCGCGGCGCGATGACCCCGGCGGGCGGCGACGAGCGGCCGGCCGAGGCGCGCATGCCGCGCATCGCGGTCCTGGGCAACCCGAACACCGGCAAGACCACGCTCTTCAACCGCCTGTGCGGCGTGCGCGCGCGCACGGCGAACTTCCCGGGCTCGACCGTCGAGGGCCGCGTCGGCACGCACCGCTCGCCGTCGGGCGCCGCCGAGCTCGAGCTGATGGACCTGCCCGGCACGTACTCGCTGTCGATCGACGTCCCGGAGTCGCAGGTGTGCCGCGACAGCCTGCGCGGCGCGCTCGACGGGCGCGCGCCGGACGCGATGCTGGTCGTGGTCGACGCCACCAACCTGCGACGCAACCTGCAGTTCGCGGCGCAGGCGCTCGCCCACCGGCTTCCGGCGGTGGTGGCGCTGAACATGTGGGACGCGGCCAAGGCGCGCACGCCGTCGGTCGACCCGGCGGAACTCGCCCGCCGGCTCGGCTGCCCGGTGGTGCCGGTGAGCGGACGCACCGGCGAGGGGATGCCCGCGCTCGACGTGGCGCTCGACACCGTGACCGCGCTTCCCTTCGGCAACGACGCGCTGGTCGCGCGGCTGCAGAAGCTGCCGGCCGCGGATGCCTCTCCCGCCGCGCTCGCCGCGTGGGCCGACGGGGTGGCTCGTGCCGTCGCAGGCCCGCCGCCCGAGTCCGCCGCCGACGCGCTGGTGGACCGCATCGACGTCGCGCTCACGCACCCCTTCCTGGGGATCGCCGTGTTCGCCGTCACCATGGCGGCGCTCTTCTCGGCGATCTTCATGGTGGCGAGCGTGCCGATGGACCTGATCGACCTCCTCTTCGGCTCCGCGGCCGAGGCGGTGCGCGCGCGGCTGCCCGAGGGGATCCTCGCCGAGCTCGTGGCCGACGGCATCGTGGCCGGGATCGGCGGCGTGCTGGTCTTCCTTCCGCAGATCTGCCTGCTCTTCTTCCTGCTCTCGCTGCTCGAGGACTCGGGCTACCTCGCGCGCGCGGCGTTCGCGGTCGACCGCGTGATGCGCCGCTTCGGGCTCGCCGGGCCGTCGTTCGTGCCGCTCCTCTCGAGCCACGCCTGCGCGCTGCCCGGCATCATGTCGACGCGGCTGATCCGCGACGACCGCGAGCGGCTCGCCACCATCCTGGTGGCGCCGTTCATGAGCTGCAGCGCGCGGCTGCCGGTGTACGTGCTGCTGATCGGCATCCTGTCGGTCGGCCGGCCGGCGTGGTTCGCGGGCGCGGCATTCGTCGGCTGCTACGCGCTCGGCGCGGCCGCGGGGCTGCTGACGGCGCTCCTCGCGCGCCGCACCATCCTGCGCGGCCCCGGGCGCGCGCTCGTGCTCGAGCTGCCTCCCTACCGCGTCCCCAGCCTGCGCAACGCGCTCCTCGCCACCTGGGACCGCGCGGGGGTCTTCCTGCGCAACGCCGGCACCACGATCCTGGCGATCTCGGTGGTGATGTGGTGGCTGAGCGCCTTCCCGCGCGCCGCCGAGGGCGACGAGCGCACGCAGCAGGCCGCGAGCTTCGCGGGCCAGCTCGGCGAGGCGGTGCAGCCCGCCTTCGCACCCCTCGGCTTCGACAGCCAGCTCACGGTGGGCGTCCTGACGAGCTTCCTGGCGCGCGAGGTGTTCGTGAGCACGATGGGCGTGCTGGCCGGCGCCGGCACGGACGCAGACCCCTCGGACGGATCGGTGCTCGAGCGCGTGGCCTCCATGCCGCGCGCGGACGGCACGCCGGTGTTCGACGAGCCGACCACCGCGGCGGCCCTCGTCTTCTTCGTCCTGGCGATGCAGTGCCTGCCGACGCTTGCGGTCACGCGGCGGGAGACGGGGTCGTGGAAGTGGCCCGCCATCCAGCTGGGCTGGATGACCGCGGTCGCCTACGCGGCCGCGCTCGCCACGCATGCGGCGGTCGCCGCCCTCAACGGAGCCCCCTGATGCCGATCGGCGACTGGCAGTTCTGGATCGCGTCCATCGGCGCCCTCGCGGCGCTGTGGCTCCTCGTGAAGCCGCTCCTGGGAACGCGCGGCGGCGACGCCGGCGCGCAGGCACGGCGCACCACGCTCACGATCGGCCGGACCGACGGCGTCAGCGGCGAAGGATCGCGCGCACGAGCGCCAGGTCCGCCGCCGTCGTGACCTTCACGTTGCGCGGGTCGCCGTCGACCACGACCACGTCGGCGCCCAGGCGCTCGACCAGCATCGCGTCGTCGGTGGCGCCGGCCAGGTCCGCCTGGGCGTAGGCACGCCGGAGCAGTTCCGCACGGAAGACCTGCGGGGTCTGCACGGCGACCAGGCGCTCGCGCGGCACGGTGCCCACCACGCGCCGGCCCTTGATCTTGGTGGTCTCGGAGATCTCCCCGAGGATGGAGTCCGCCACGGCATCCGCCTCCTCGGCATCGACCGTCTCCTCGGACACGCGCTTGAGGGTCGAGGTCACCGGGTCGCCCGGGATCACCGCGTCGTGGACGCGCGCGGCGTCGAAGACGCGCGCGACGAGTTCCTCGCCCGCCGCCGGGCGCGCGGCGTCGTGCACCGCGACGTGGGTGCAGTCCTCCGGCACCGCCGCCAGGGCGTTGCGCACCGTTTCCCAGCGCTCGACCGTGCCTCCGGCCACGATGCGCGCGCCGTGGAAGCCGAGCTGCGTACCCCACCGCTCGCGGAACTCGTCGAGCGAGTCCGGCGGCGCCGCCACGACGATGGCGCCCACCTCGTCGCGACGGGCGAAGAGCTCCACGGAGCGGAGCAGCATGGGCCGCCCGCCCACGTCCTGGGAGATCTTGTCGCCGAGGCCGAAGCGCGTGCTCCGGCCCGCGGCGGGGATGACGACGCCGACGCGGAACTCGCTCATGGCTCGGTGGGGGCCGCCCACGCGGCGGGCTCGGGGAGCGACGGGCGACGCAGCGCCATGACGGCCATCGCGGTGCCGAAGCTGCGCGACCGCGCGAAGACCCGGTCGTCCCACGTGCCGTCCGGGTCGCGCACCGCGGCCAGGAGCTGAACGATCTGCCGGCGGTACTCCGCGCGCTCCGCCTGCGGCAGGAGCTCGACGGCGTCGCTTGCGTGGAAGAAGCCGAAGAAGAAGTAGTACGGCGCCACCCCGTAGGGCGCCACGTGCGTGCCGTTGCGCTTGCGGCGCTTCTCGAGCTCGATCCAGTGCTCGAGGAACGCGTCGAGCGACGCGCGCACGCGCGCCGCGTCGGACCGGCCCGCGCGCATCAGGACCGACTCGCCGCACACCATGCGCCCGATGGCGCCGGGGACGGTGCGGGCGGGCTCGCGGGACTGGCGCTGCGCGCTGTAGGCGAAGTTGCCGTCGCCGGTGCGGCAGCGCTCGAGCGCATCGAGCGCGCGCGCCACCACGCCCGCGTCCACCTTCAGGCCCTGCGCGCGCGCCTCGAACAGCACCTGCAGGCACGGCGCGGTCATGAAGGGCGACATCGGGCACGGCGTCTCGATGCCAGGCTGCCGCGCGTAGTTCCACCCGCCGACCTCGGGGATCTCGGTGCGCTGCATCGCGTCGAGGTACCAGCCGAGCGCGCGGTCGACCTCGGCCTCCTGCCCCGCCGGCACGGCCTTCGCCGCGCGCAGCGCAAGCAGGAACCGCGCGCCGTAGCAGTAGCCCCAGCCGCGGACGTCGTAGCCCGCGTCGTAGACGGGGTCCATCAGCGGCTCGGCGGTGCCGGCGCACACGAACCGGCACGCGCGCGCGACGGCCTCGCGCCGCGCCGCGTCGGGCCCGTAGCCCGGCATGCGCACGAGGCACTCGCCGACGATCGACGTGCCGCCGATCCGGTAGCCGACCGGGATCTCGCCGCGCACGCGGTAGACGCCCTCGTAGGGCCACTGCGCGCGGGGCTCGCCCTCCTGGCTCGAGACGAGGAACGCCAGCCCTTCGCGCACCATCGCATCCACCTCGGCGTCGCTCGGCGGCGAGGCGGGACCGACGGGCGCGGGCGCGACATCCGCGGCGGGCGCGGGAACGGCAGGCGCCGCGGCCCCGCCGGCGTCGGCGCGCGGCCACAGGGCGACGGTCGTGACGATGGCGGTCGCGATGATCATGGCTGCACCGCCTTCACGGACCAGAGGTGGACATGCATGTCGCCGAACGAGCGGATCTCCGGGCCGTCGAAGCCCGGCACCGCGCGCTCCTCGGGCGCCAGCTCGTAGGGCAGGCGAAGGAGGAGCCACCCGCGCTCGGCCATCACGCCGCGGATGCGCGCACACTGCTCGAGGATCTTGCGCCGGCCGCTCGCCTGCTCGGCCAGCGGGTACGGCGGGTCCATGAAGGCCACCGTCACGGGCCCGGGCAGGTCGGCGAGCGCCGCGGGCGAGAGCGCGTCCGCCTGCACGGCGACGGCCTTGCCCTCGAGGTGCAGCGCGCGGATGTTCTCTTCCAGGCAGTCGATCACGTCGCGATCGCGCTCGACGAGCACGGCCGCGCGCGCACCGCGGCTCATGGCCTCGAGGCCCATCGTGCCGACGCCCGAGAAGAGGTCGAGGACCACCGCGTCGTCGAACCACCCGCGCAGGATGTTGAAGATGCTCTCCTTCACGCGGCCGGTCATCGGCCGCGTCACGTCGGCGCCGGCCGGCGTGCGGAGGACCCGCGAGCGGTGCTCGCCACCCATGATGACCACGCGCGAATGCACGGGGACGAGGATACGGGCTGCTACAGTCCGCCGCCCGTGCCGCAACCATTCGGACAGCTCCCGTCGTCCCTTGCGGCGATGTCGCGCACGGTGCGGCTCGCGGACGGGCACGTGCCGGCGCTCCTGGTCCACCCGCACCTCGACGCGGCGACCGGACGCGCGACGCGCCCGGTGCCGGTCCTGGTCTGGATGCACGGGCGCACCGTGACGAAGGAGCTCGACCCCGGCCGCTACCTGCGCCTGGCGCGCGCGGGCATCGCCTCGTGCGCCCTCGACCTGCCGGGCCACGGCGAGCGCTTCGACGCCGCGCTGCAGGACCCCGCGCGCACGCTCGAGGTGGTCGAGCGGATGGCCGGGGAGATCGACGCCGTCATCGCCGACCTCGATGCCTCCGGCGAGCACGCCGGCTGCCGCCGCGCGATCGGCGGGATGAGCGCCGGCGGCATGGCCGCCATGGTGCGCCTGTGCCGCCCGCACGCCTTCGGCTGCGCCATGGTCGAGTGCAGCATCGGCAGCTGGCGGTGGCAGGAGCGCCGGGCGATGTTCGACCCGGCGCGCGTGGCGGCGATGGACCCGATCCGGCACCTGGAGGCGTGGCGCGACATCCCGTTCCTCGCCCTGCACAACGAGCTCGACGAGTGGGTCCCGGCCGAGGGGCAACGGGAGTTCGTCGACGCGCTGCGGGCACGCTCGGCCCGTCCGGAACGCATCACCATGCACTGCTACGGCCCGACGGGTGCGCCGAACGAGCATGCGGGGTTCGGGCGCTTCGCCTCCGACGCGAAGGAGCGGGGCACGGCGTTCCTCGTGCAGTGGCTCCTCGACGGCCGATGACCCGGCTGGATTCCCGCGGCGCGCCTGCCGGGATGCCGTCCCGATCCCGTATCTTCAGGAGCCACACCATGCGGAACCGCCTGCATCCCACGACCCGCCGAGCCGCCTTCACGATCGTCGAGCTCCTGGTCACCGTCGGCATCATCGCGCTCCTCACCGGGATCATCATCGCCGGCGTCCGCAGCGCCCTCGGCACCGCGCGCAAGACCAAGGAACTGAACCTGATGCGCGGCGTGCACGCGGCATGGAGCCAGTACGCCAACACGTACGAGGAGCAGCTGCTCCCGGGCTTCGTCGACGAGCCGACGCAGGCGGCGTGGCGCGTCAACTACCGGAACATGTCCGGCGCCCAGCTCCCGACGAGCGTCTCGCAGACCTACCCGTGGCGAATCGCGCGCTTCCTGGACGACCCGTACGGGACGCTCCTCGCCTACCGCGCCGAGGAAGGATCGGTCGAGCGCCAGAGCGACCTGCCGGAGGCCTGGGTGAGCGAACCGACCATCCCGGGCTGGATGTCCAACGCCGTGACCGTCGGCGGCAGCGGCATCGCCCTGCAGCCGGCCTTCGGCTACAACGCCTACTACGTCGGGGGATGGTGGGAGAACTCCGCCATGGCCTTCGAGAACGCCGCATGGACCCCGCAGGGCGGCACCGCGGCGCGCAACGGCGGCCTGACGGCGACGCGCCTCGCGCACATCGCACGCCCCGGGGAGCTCGGCATCTTCTTCTCGAGCACCCTGCGCGCGCCCGGCACCTACCGCGACTCCACGTCGGGCGAGGACGCCCTCGCCGGCAGCGCGTGGGTGGTGCCGCCGATGCTCGCGCAGCAGGTCGTGTGGGGCCCGTTCATGGGCAACATGCAGGGGCTCGATGCGGGCGCCGTGGGCGCGTGGCTTGCCCCGATCCTCGCCGCGGCGCCCCAGTCCGGGGGCACCGACACCGGCGTGCTGGGGGTCAACGTCGACCAGAGCGTGCCGCTGCGGCGCTACAACGGCAAGACCGCCGTGCTGCGCGCCGATGGCAGCGTCGGCAGCTCGTCGATCGGCGAGCTGCTCGACATGCGCACGTGGATCGACGCGGCGGACACCGCCGACTTCACCCACCAGAACTGACGCGCGCGACGGGCGCGCTCACGGCACCCGCCGCACCACGAGCGCGGTGCGGTCGTCCTCGAGCGGCGCGCCGCCCGTGAAGGCCTCGACCGCGCGCTTGAGGGCCTCGAGCACCTCGTGGGCCGGGCCGTCGCGTGCGCCGCGCACCGCCTCCATCACCCGCACGTCGCCGAAGCGGTCGCCGCCATCGGCCGCGGGCGCCTCGAAGTAGCCGTCGGTGAGCGCCACCAGCAGGTCGCCGGCCCCGAGACGGAACCGCCGCGACTCGGCGTCGTCATAGGGAACGGGCACCACCCCGAGGGGCGGCTGGTCGGCGCCGTGCACCTCGAAGGCGTCCGAGGCGCGACGGTAGACGAGGATCGGCCCCTGCCCCGCGGACACGGCGTGCACGTCGCCGGTGGCGGCGTCGAGCCGCGCGAACCACGCCGTGACGTTCCGTCCGTCCGGCAGGTCTCGGCAGAGCTGGGCGTTCACCTGCTCGGCGATCCGCACGATCGGCCGTCCCGTGCGCAGCCCCAGGCGCAGCATCGCGCGCACCTGCACGCTCGACAGCGCGCTGGCCACGCCGTGGTCGGTCGCGTCGGCGATCGAGAGCACGTACCCGTCCGGCTCGACGCCGTCGTCGTCGACCGCGCCGCCGCGCATGGGCACGACGTCGAACGCGTCGCCGCCGCAGGAATCCGCGGGGCGGCTCTCGGCGGCGATCTCCCACCCGCGCGCGACCGCGTAGCCCGACGGGAAGGTCCCCGCCTGGATGCGGCGCGCGACGTCGATCTCGCGCTCGAGCCGCTCGCGCTCGAGCCGGTCCTCGCGCCGCTCGAGCGCGGCGATCGCCAGGCCCGCCAGCGGCGCCACCATGTCGGCGTACGGCACCGCCGCGTCGCCGAGGCGGCCGCCGGCACGCGTGTCGGCGTACAGGAAGATGCGCGGCGGATCGTGCGCCGGCACCGGCGCGCACATCGCGGTCGTCGCGCCGGACGCCATCAGGCTGTCGGACATGCGCACGGCCGCGGCGCCGGCGCGCGAGGCCTGCACCGTGGATGCGGTCCGCCCCGCCTCGGCCAGGAGCGTGCGGCTCACGGGAAGCGCGCGCACGTGTTCGGAGGCGGCCCAGGCGGCGATGGGCGTCCAGGTTCCGTCGCCGGCGGCCCCGGCGGCCTCCGTGACGCCGCCACCCCCGCGCACGAGGAGCGCGCGGTCGAAGTCGCCGCTCTCGGCCAGCGTGTGGACGACGGCCTCGGCGAGCGCATCGAGCTCGTCGGCTGCGCCGATCCGGCGCGCGGCGGCGATGAGCGCGGAGAGCCGCACCTCGGCCGACTCGAGCCGCTGGCGGGGAACGGCCTCGGCGCGGTCGCCGGTGCCGTCGTCGAGCATCAGCGTCTCGGCCACGGTGGCGGCCGCATCGCCAAGCACCAGTCGCATGCGGTACGGACCGATCGCAAGCGTCGCACCGGACGGGAACGGCGTCCAGGCCTCCGCCGCGAGCGGCTGCCCGTCGAGCGACGACCCGCCCTTGCCGAGGCTCCGCACCTGCCAGCGTCCCGAACTCCACGCGAATTCCGCGTGCCGCCGGCTCACCGACGCGTCCTGCAGCGCCACGTCCGGCGCCGGTCCGGCGCTCGACGGCCGCCCGACCGCCACGACCGCGCCCTCCGCGGCGGGGAACGCCGCGGCCGGCCGACCGGTCCCGGGAAACGTCACGCGCAGCGCAGGCGGCTGCGTCGATGCCACGTCAGGCGACCTCGGCCGGCACCTTGTTCGGCGCCGGGGCCGGGCGCGGCGCGTCGACCGCGGCGGAGGTGCGGCCGAAGGCCATCTGCGCCACCGAGATCAGGGTCTCGAGGCGGCCGAGCGTGTTCTCGCGCATCGCGCCGAAGGCCATGTACGGGAACAGCGCCAGCAGCGCCACCACCAGCCCCGACGCGGTCGCGACGAGGGCCTCGGAGATGCCGCCCGACACCGCGCGCGGGTCGACCATCGCCTCTCCGCCCGAGAGCAGGTCGAAGCTCGTGATGATGCCGGTGACCGTGCCCAGGATCCCCAGCATCGGCGCCGCGGTGATGATGGTCGAGAGCGTCGCCATGAAGCGGTCGATCCGGATGCGCTCCGTCTCGACGCTTCCCACGCCCACCGCATCGGTCGCGCCGTCGCGCAGCAGCGCGCGGGCGACGCGGGCATAGACCGTCTCGGACGTGTCGGCCAGCGCGTTGGCGCGCGTGGCGTCGCCGCGGCGCATGGCCTCCATCATGGCGGCGAAGCCGCGCTTGCCGGCCGGGCCGTTCTGGCGGGCCCAGAAGACGGCACGCTCGAACGAGACCGACAGGGAGACGATGCTCAGGCAGAGGAGCGGCCACATCACCAGGCCGCCCTTGTGCATGATTGACTGGAAGTGGACGAGCATGCGTGTGGCCGCGCGGCGGCGCGGAGGGAGCGGAATCATACGGGGTGGCGCTACACTCGCCGGAATGACCGCACTTGGCTCGCACGCCGCCGACACGACCCTCCTCGCCGAGGTCGAGGCGGCGCTCGCCGGCACGCTCGATGCCCACGACCTCGCACCCCGGCTGCGCGAGGCGATGCGCTACGCGGCCCTCGGCGGCGGCAAGCGCGTGCGGCCGATGCTGGTGCTGCGCGCCTGCGAGGCGGTGGGCGGCCGCCGCGCCGACGCCATGCCCGCGGCGGTCGCGCTCGAGTTCGTCCACTGCTTCAGCCTGGTGCACGACGACCTGCCGGCCCTCGACAACGACGACCTGCGCCGCGGCCGCCCCACCGCCCACAAGGCGCACGGCGAGGCGCTGGCGATCCTGGCCGGCGACGGCCTGCTGTCGGTGGCGGTCGAGGTGGCGCTCGACTCCCCCCGCCGCGGCGCCGAGGTGGCGCGCGAGCTGGCCGCCGCCACCACCGGGATGATCACGGGACAGGTCTACGACACGCTCGGCGGCTTCCCGGGATCGCCCGACGCCGCCACGCGCCTGCGCCTGATCCACGACCACAAGACGGGTGCCCTGCTCCGCGCCGCGTGCCGGATGGGCGCCATCGCGGGCAACGCGTCGGACGCCGACCTCGCCGCGCTCACCGAGTACGGGCGCGCGATGGGCCTCATGTTCCAGGTGGTCGACGACATCCTCGACGAGACCCAGTCCACCGAGCACCTCGGCAAGGCGTCCGGCAAGGACCGCGACGCCGGCAAGCTCACCTATCCGGGCGTCTTCGGGGTCGAGGAGAGCCGCCGGCACGTCGAGCGGCTGCTCGCCGAGTCGCTCGCGGCGGTCGCCCCCCTCGGCGAGGCCGCCGCACCGCTCGCCGACCTCGCCCGGAACCTGGCCACCAGGACTCGATAACCACGGAAGGCGCTACACTTTCGCGGTCCCCTCCCATGAAGATCCTCCCGACCATCGGCGGCCCTGCAGACCTCAAGAAGCTCTCCATCGAGCAGCTGCCGGCCCTTGCCAAGGAAGTCCGCCAGGCGATCTGCGACCAGGTCGCCAAGTCGGGCGGCCACCTGGCCCCGAACCTCGGCGTCGTCGACCTGACGATCGCCATGCACTACGTGTTCGACTTCGGGCACGACCGCCTGCTGTGGGACGTCGGCCACCAGTGCTACACGCACAAGCTGCTGACCGGGCGCCAGCACCTCCTGGGCAAGCTCCGCCAGCGCGGCGGCATGGCCGGCTTCCCCGAGCCGCGCGAATCGGACTACGACCTGTTCTCCGTGGGCCACGCCGGCACCGGCATCTCGACCGCCGTGGGCGTGGCGCGCGGGGACACCCTCGCCGGCCAGGGCTGGGCACCGGACAACGACTCGGGCCGCCGCGTGGCCGTGGTCATCGGCGACGCCAGCATCGTCAACGGCGTCGCGATGGAGGGCCTGAACAACGCGGGCGTCCTCAACCGGCAGTTCCTCGTCGTCCTCAACGACAACGGCATGAGCATCGCCAAGCCCCAGGGCGCGGTGGCGGCGTACTTCGACCGCGTGCGCATGAGCCCCGGCTACGGCGAGTTCAAGAAGGCCGCGCGCGAGTTCGTGAAGCACGTGCCCGGCGGCCAGGCGCTCGCCGACCTCTACCACCGCGCCGGCGAGGTCTCCAAGACCCTCGCGCACGAGGTGCACGCCAACGGCTGGTTCGAGCACTTCAACATGGTCACCGTCGGCCCCGTCGACGGCCATGACATCCGCGCGCTGGTCGAGGTCCTCCACGAGGCCAAGCAGTTCGACCGCCCGATCGTGCTCCACGTGAAGACCGTCAAGGGCAAGGGATTCGCCTTCGCCGAGCAGGACAGCTGCACCTTCCACTCCCCGAGCGCCTTCAGCATGCTCGAGGACATGGAGAACGAGGGCTGCCGCGTCGAGCTGAAGAAGGGCGGCCGCTCGTTCACCGCCGCCTTCGGCGACGCCATGGCCGACCTGATGGCCCGCGACCCGAAGGTGGTCGCCTGCACCGCCGCCATGCCCGACGGCACCGGCATCAGCAAGGTGATGCCGAAGTTCCCCGACCGCACCTGGGACACCGGCATCTGCGAGAGCCACGCCGCGGACATGATGTGCGGCCTGGCCAAGACCGGCTGGAAGCCGTTCATGGCCGTCTACAGCACGTTCCTGCAGCGCGCCTTCGACCAGTGCTTCCAGGAGGCGGCCCTCCAGGGGCTGCCGCTGCGGCTCTGCCTCGACCGCGCGGGGCTCGTGGGCGGCGACGGCGCCGTGCACCACGGCTTCTGCGACATCTCGATGCTCGCGGTGCTGCCGAAGGCCGTCATCATGGGCGCGCTCGACGAGCCGAGCATGAAGGCCGCGCTCGACTTCATGGCCTCGCACGAGGACGGCATCACCAGCCTGCGCTACCCGCGCGACGGCGTGAGCGACCGCTTCACCGACAAGCCCTGCCCGCCCTTCGTCCTCGGCAAGGCGCGCGCCCTGGTGCGCCACGCCGCCCCGGACGCGGCGGTCCTTGCCTTCGGGACGATGGCCCACGAGTCGGCCGAGGCGATCGCCTCGCTCGGCGAGTGCACCGTCGACCTCTACGACGCGCGCTTCGCGAAGCCGGTGGACGTCGAGCTCCTCAAGGACCTCCTCGGCCGCGGCATCCCCGTCATCACCGTCGAGGACCACTCGGTCCGCGGCGGATTCGGCGCCTGCGTGCTCGAGGCCTGCAACGAGCACGGCCTCGACGCGCGCCTGGTGACCCGGCTGGCGATCCCCGACCACTGGATCCACCACGGCGAGCGCAAGGAGCAGCTGGTCGACGCGGGG
>JBEITQ010000129.1:0-5949 GCA_040374835.1 Phycisphaeraceae bacterium
AACCCGGTGCCGGTGAAGTGCGCGCTCGCCGCGCTTGGGCTCGACAGCGGCGCGGTTCGCCTGCCGCTGGCGCCTGCGACCGCGCAGGCCGCCGCCGCGATCCGCGAGCTCGTCGCGGCCGCCGGCATCGCGCCCGCACGCCCGGCCGTGGCCGCCGCGCGATGAACCTGCACGCGCCCCAGTACGACACCGCGAACCTGCCCTACAAGGTGGCGGTCCTCTGCTACCTCTGGGACGCCGATGACCGGCTCCTCATGCTGCACCGGCGCAAGCCGCCGAACGTCGACATGTACTCGCCGGTCGGGGGCAAGCTCGAGATCAGCCGCGGCGAGAGCCCGCACGAGTGCGCGGTGCGCGAGGTGCACGAGGAGACGGGCCTGCGGCTGGGCGAGGCCGAGGTGCGGCTCCTCGGCATGGTGAGCGAGCGCGCCTACCAGGGCCAGATGCACTGGCTCATCTTCCTCTTCGAGTGCATGCGCCCGGTGGGGCATGCCGAGATCCCGCTGCGGGAGTTCGACGAGGGGCGGCTGGAGTGGGTCGCGGCGGCGGACGTCGAGCGCCTGCCCATCCCCGCGACCGACCGGGACATCATGTGGCCCCTCGTGACGGCGCACCGCGGCGGCGGCTTCTTCAGCGTGGACATCGACTGCAGCGTCGAGCCGATGGCGCACCGGGTGCGCGAGTCGCGGCCTATGCTGCGTCCCCATGGCGGCTGACGAGACCCTGGTGTCGGGCACGACCGCCGGGCGCGACGGCGTTGAGCGCTCCGGCGACGAGATCGGCCCGTACCGGCTGGTGTCGCCGCTCGGGGAGGGCGGGTTCGGGACGGTGTGGCTGGCCGAGCGCCGGCAGCCCTTCGTCCAGCGCGTGGCGCTGAAGATCATCAAGCCGGGGATGGACTCGAAGGCGGTGATCGCCCGGTTCGAGCAGGAGCGCCAGTCGCTGGCGCTGATGGCGCACCCCGGCATCGCGCGCGTCCTCGACGGCGGGCTGACCGCGCTCGGCCGGCCGTACTTCGTGATGGAGTACGTACGCGGCAAGCCGATCACCGAGTTCGCCGACGAGCGGCGGCTCTCCATCCGCGACCGCCTGCGGCTCTTCACGCAGGTGTGCGAGGCCGTGCAGCACGCGCACCTCAAGGGCGTCATCCACCGCGACCTGAAGCCCACCAACATCCTCGCCTTCGACGTGGAGGGCGGCGAACCGAGCGTCAAGGTCATCGACTTCGGGATCGCCAAGGCCACCCAGCACGCCGCCACCGCGCAGACCGTCTTCACCGAGACGGGGCAGATGATCGGCACGCCGGAGTACATGAGCCCCGAGCAGGCGGACCCGACGGGCGAGGACATCGACACCCGCTCGGACGTCTACAGCCTGGGCGTCATCCTGTACGAGCTGCTCTCCGGCGTCACGCCGCTCGACCCGCGCGAGCTTCGGAGCAAGGCCTACCGCGAGCAGCAGCGGATCATCGCGGAGACCGAGCCGCCGGCGCCGAGCACCCGACTGTCGACCGCTGCGTCCGGCGATTCGGCGCACGCGGCGCGCGTGGCTGACCGCCGCCGGGTGCAGCTGCCCGAGCTCGTGCGCAGCCTGCGGCGCGAGCTCGAGTGGATCCCGCTGAAGGCGATGCGGCGCGAGCGCCAGGAGCGCTACCAGTCGGCCACCGACCTCGCGCGCGACGTGCGCAACTACCTCGAGGGCAAGCCGCTCGTGGCCGGCCCCGAGGGCGCGTGGTACCGCGTGCGGAAGTTCGTGCGGCGAAACCGGGCGATGGTCGCCGGGACGTCGGCGGTCGCGGCCGCCCTCGTGGTGGGGCTGGGACTGGCCCTCTGGCAGTGGCGCGAGGCGGTGCGTGCGCGCGACGAGGCCGACCAGCGCGGCCGCGAGGCGGTCGCGGTGAAGGACTTCGTCGTCGAGTCGCTGGTCGCCTCGGACCCGATGCAAGGCGGCCGCCGCGACCTGACGGTCAAGGAGGCGATGGCCGTTGCGATCGGCAAGCTCGAGGCCGGCGCGCTCCGCGACCAGCCCGAGACGGAGGCGGCGCTCCAGCTGACCATCGCCACCGTCCTTGCCGGCGGGGCGGACTTCGACCATGCCGCGCGGCTCGCGGACGCCGCCGTACGGACCCTCGAGCGGGTGCACGGCCCGGACGACATCGCGCTCGCCCAGGCCATCAACAACCTGGCGTCCATCCAGGACCGCCTCGGCCGAACTGCCGACGCGGAGGCGCTGCACCGTCGCGCGCTCGCGATCCGCGAGCGTGCGCTCGGCCCGGACCACGGGGACGTCGCCTTCAGCCTGAACAACCTCGCCGGCATCCTCTGGGCGCAGGGGCGCACGGAGGAGGCCATGGCCATGTACGAGCGTGCGCTGGCGATCCGCGAGCGCGCATTCGGCCCGACGCACCCGTTGGTCGGAAACACCATCAACAACATGGCGGTGCTCAACATCAAGGCGGGCAACCTGCCGCGCGCCGAGGAACTGCTGCGGCGTGCGCTGGCGGTGCAGGAAGCGGCGCTCTCGCCCGATCACCCCGACCTCGCCATGCCGCTCAACAACCTCGCATACCTCTGCGACGAGCAGAAGAAGCACGCGGATGCCGAGGCGCTGAACCGGCGGGCGCTCGTGATCCGGGAGAAGTCTCTGGGGCCGACCCATCCCGAGGTCGCCGGCAGCCTCAACAACCTCGCTTGGTCCCTCAACGCGCAGGGCAAGCGCGCCGAGGCGCGCGAGTGCTACGTGCGCGCGCTCTCGATCTGGGAGCCTGCGCGCGGCGCCGAGGACCCGCAGGTCGTCAAGGTCAAGGGGCGGATCGTGGAGATCGACGCGGCGGGCGGCCGTGCCGACGGATCCGCGCCCGCGGCCCCGGCTCCTCGCTGACTCAGATCCCCGCCGCCCGCGCGCACGCGTCGCACAGCGCGTTCGCCCGCGCCTCGTCCGGTGCCTCGGCGATCACGCGCACGATCGGCTCGGTGTTGCTCGCGCGCAGGTGCACCCAGCCGTCGGCGAAGTCGATTCGGACGCCGTCGACGTCGCTGATGCGCTCGTTCGCGAACGCGGCCTTCACCTTGGCGAGCGCAGGCGCCACGGCGGCCATGCCGCCGACGGCCGCGAGCTCCATCTTGCGCTTCACCATCGCGTAGCGGGGCAGGGCGGCCACCAGCTGCGAGAGCGGCTTGCCCTCGTGCGCGAGGAGTTCCAGCACCAGCGCCATGGCGCTCAGCGAGTCGCGCACCCAGCACACCGGCGGGAAGATCACGCCGCCGTTTCCCTCGCCGCCCAGGATGCCGTTCGCCGGGCGCAGGCCGGCCACCACGTTCGCCTCGCCCACGGCGGTGCGCACCACGCGCGAGCCGGCGAACCGCGCGGCCACGTCGTCGATCATGCGGCTGGTGGAGAGGTTGGCGGCGAGCGCGCCGCCGCCGGTGCGCTGCAGCATGCGCAGCGCGGCCAGCACCAGCGTGCACTCCTCGCCGATGAAGCGGCCGGTCTCGTCGACGATCGCGAGGCGGTCGGCGTCCGGGTCCTGCGCGAAGCCGCAGGCGGCGCCCTTGGCGGCGCGCGTGGCGTTCGCCAGGTCGACCAGGTTCTCGACGAGCGGCTCCGGCACGTGGCCGAAGACGCCGGTCGGCTCGCCGAAGATGTGCTGCACGCGGCAGCCGAGCTCCTCCAGGAGCATGCGCCCGCCGAGGCAGCCGCTGCCGTTCACGCTGTCGAGCACGACGGCGAACTTCCTCGCCCGGATCGCGGCCACGTCCACGTTCGCCAGCACGCGGTCCACGTGCACGCGCGCGGCGCCGCCGTCGCGCTCGACGCGGCCGGTCTCGAGCGGCCCGCACCAGTCGATGCGCCGCTCCTTGAAGCGGTCGACGATCTCCCGGGCGATCGCGGGCGGCGGCGCCAGGCCGTCGCCGTCGAGGCACTTGATGCCGTTCCAATCGATCGGGTTGTGGCTTGCCGTCACGGTCAGGCCGCCGTCAGCCCCGTGGTGGCCGATCATCACGCCCACGGTCGGCGTCATGGCCACGCCGATGTCGATCACGTCGCAGCCGGTGGCGGTGAGCCCGCCGATCGCGGCGGCCGCAAGCGGCGGGCCGCTGATGCGTCCGTCGAGGCCGACGACCACGCGCGGGCGCGCCTTGCCGGTCGTCGAGCGCAGGAACGAGCCGAACGCGGCGCCGTAGGCGGCTGCCACCTCCGGCGTCATCGTCTTGCCGACGATCCCGCGGGCGCCCGAGACCGACAGCATGAGCGGTGCATCCGTCGCGTTCATGGGCCACACAGGCTATCGGAATCTGCCCGGCGGCTCCTATACTTCGCCGCATGTTCACGCTGCGGATCGAGCGATCCTTCAGCGCCGCGCACGCCATCGAGATCCGGGGGACGCGCGAGCCGCTCCACGGTCACGACTGGGGCGTGGTGGCCGAGGTGGCCGGCAGCGACCTTGACGATGACGGCATGCTGGTGGACTTCCACGCGGTGGAAGCCTCGCTGGACCGCATCCTGGGCCGCTTCCACAACCGCAACCTGAACGAGACCGCCCCCTTCGACCGCATGAACCCGACCGCGGAACTGGTGGCCCGCCACGTGGCCGATTCGCTTGGTTCCGCGCTCCCCCCGGGCGTGCGCGTCCGGGCGGTCAGCGTGCGCGAGGCCCCGGGCTGCACCGCGACCTTCGCGCCCCCCGCGGGGGACGCGCCGTGAACGACGACTCGATCGCTCCCTCGGGCATGCCGGCCGCCGGCACCCCGGCAACCGTGGCCGCGGGCGATCCCGCGCGCTTCCTGAATCGCGACATCGAGTGGATCGAGTTCAACGCGCGCGTCCTGGACGTCGCCGCCGACCCGCGCACGCCGCTCCTGGAGCGGATGCGCTTCCTGTCGATCTACTCGGCGAACCTCGACGAGTTCTTCATGAAGCGCGTCGGGGTGCTGAAGCGCCAGATCGAGGCCGGGGTCGGCGGCCCCGTCCCCGAGGCCCTGACGCCCACGCAGCAGCTCGACGGCATCCGCGCCCGCGTGGCGACCCTGGCGCACCGCCAGATGTCCGTGCTGCGCGAGCGCGTCCTGCCGGCGCTCGAGCCGCACGGGGTGCGCCTCCTGCGCTGGGCCGACCTCGACGCCGCGCAGCGCGCGGAGGCGGAGGCGTGGTTCCGCCGCAGCGTGTTCCCGATCCTCACCCCGCTCGCCGTGGACCCGGGCCATCGGTTCCCCTTCATCTCGAACATGAGCGTGTCGCTCGGCGTCCTGCTGCGCCGGCCGGGCGAGAGCGAGCAGCTCTTCGCGCGCGTCAAGGTGCCGGACGTCCCCTCCCGGCTCTACCGGCTGGAAGGCACCCGCAGCTTCGTGCCGCTTCAGGAGATCGTCGAGCACAACCTCGACGACCTCTTCCCCGGGATGGAGATCATCAAGGTGCTGCCGTTCCGGGTGACGCGCAACGCCGAGGTCGAGCGCGACAACGAGGACACCGAGGACCTGCTCGAGGCGACGCAGCATCTCCTGAAGGAGCGCCGCTTCGCGCGCGTGGTGCGCCTGGAGATCGCCTCCGGCGGCGACGCGCGCATCCTGCGATTCCTGATCGACGAGCTGCAGGTCGACGCCGACGACGTGTTCGAGACGCCGGGCCTCGTCGACTGGGGCGCGCTCAACGAGGTCGCAGACATCGACCTGCCCGAGCTGCACTGGCCGCGCTTCTCGGCGCTATCGCCGCCGGGCCTCGAGGGCGAGCGCGCCGACATCTTCGCCGCCATCCGCGCGGGCGACATCCTGGTGCACCACCCGTACGAGTCGTTCGACCTGTCGGTGGAGAAGTTCATCGAGGACGCGGCGGCCGACCCGAAGGTGCTGTGCATCAAGCAGAGCCTGTACCGCACGTCCGGCGACAGCCCGTTCATCTCGAGCCTCATCCGCGCCGCCGAGAGCGGCAAGCAGGTGGCGGTGCTGGTGGAGC
>JBEITQ010000175.1:0-4520 GCA_040374835.1 Phycisphaeraceae bacterium
CGGCGGCGGGCGGGCGCCGCGGGCTCGGGGTCCGGCGCGGCCGCGGCGGGCGCGCCGCCGACCGGCGCGATCGCCTCGGGCACCACGATCACGCCCTCGACCTCGGCCGGGTCGTCCCTCATCACCTTGCCGTCCTCGTCGAGCACCTGGTCGGCGACGGCGGTGCGCGCCTTCGCCTGCTTCAGCAGCGCGTCGTACACCTTTTTCGCGTCCTCGCCGGTGATGTCGTTGATCGCCTTGGAGATCTCCCCGATGTAGCGCTCGAACACGTCGCGGCGCTCGCCCTCGCGGCGCATCCGCTGGCGCTTGCGCAGGTACGCGCCGAGCTTGCGCCCGCACTCCATGAGCGCGAGCTTCATCTCCTTGCGGATCTCGTCGTAGTCGGCGATGGCCTCCTTGCTCTCGCTGGTGAAGGGCACCCAGACCGAGGCCATGTGGATCATGATGACGAGCGGCCCGGACGGCAGGCTTCCGCGCGGCTGCTGCAGCGCGTAGTTCTTCCACGCCGTCTCGACCACCGCCTTGAAGCTCGAGCATGCGCTCTGCTGGAAGAGGAGCGGCACGCGGTTGGCGAAGCGGATCACGCGCGCGGGCTCGTCGGCGGGCAGCTCGCCGCCGAAGGCCATCGCCGCCTCGATCTGGAACGGCCGTCCGCGGTAGACCTCGGCCGAGCGGCTCGACGCGGCGTAGAACTCGGCGCGCACGCCCTTGAGCATGCCGGCGAGCAGCTGGCGCACGCCGATCGGCGCGAGGCAGTCGGTCGGCGGAGGCGCGAGCTTCGACTCCTGGAAGACCTTGTAGAGCTTCTCCGCCTGCGGGGGCTCGATCGCGCCGGCCTTGGTGCGGCTGGTGACGCCGATCGCCTCGCACATGGAGCTGGCGGTGGCCGCGCTCACGCGGCAGAACCGGTCCTGGAGGAACGAGTAGAGCGTGCCGCCCTTCTCGGCGAGCTCGTAGTCCTTCAGCATCTGGAGCAGGATGCCGAGCTCGATCCCCTTCGGGTGCGGCTGGATCTCCTGCGTCTCCGGGGGCAGCTCCTGCACCCCGCGCGGGAAGACGACGACGCCGTTGGTCTCGGTGGTCACCGTTGCCTTCGCGGCCGCGGTGGCCTCGGCCGCGGCCAGCACGTCGGGCTCCTCGTCCTCGGTGACGCGCGAGGGCGGCACGAAGACGATGCGCGCGTGCGGGTTGGCGATCGCGGTGAGCTCGAGGAACTCGTCGACCGAGCCGCGGCCCTTCTGGTACTTGCCGTCGAGCTCGATGCTCACGGACGTGCCGGTGGGGAATCCTCCCTCGGAGAGGAAGCCGCCCTGCTCGGCGAGCGCGCGCGTGCCGGAGCTCAGCTCGCGGAACCGCCGCGGCGGGAACTCCTTCACCTCCTTGTCGAAGGTGACCTCGGCCCGGTTGGTCTTGGTGTTCATCGCCAGCTCGATGTGGTGGGTCGGCTGGCCCGCCTTCGGCTTGGTGAAGATCTCCATCGGGCGGCCGGTGGTGATCAGGCCGTACATGCCGGCGGCGCTGATGCCGATGCCCTGCTGCCCGCGGCTCATCTTCAGGCGGTGGAACTTCGAGCCGTAGAGAAGGCGCCCGAAGATGTTCTCCACCTGCTTGCGCACGATGCCGGGGCCGTTGTCGACGATGGTGACGCGGTAGCGCGAGCTCTTGGCGGTGGCCGGCCGGCCGGGCTCGAGGTCCTCGACGATGACGGCGATCTCCGGCAGGATGCCCGCCTCCTCGCAGGCGTCGAGGGAGTTGTCCACCGCCTCCTTGACGGTGGTGAGCATGGCCTTGCGCGGGTTGTCGAAGCCCAGCAGGTGGCGGTTCTTGGCGAAGAACTCGCTGACCGAGATGTCGCGCTGGCGCGCGGCCATGCTCTCGGCGTCGGCCCGGGGTGCGGTCTTCTTCCTGCGCGGCTCAGCCATCGCAACGGCTTCCTTGGCTGTCATTCGGTGGGGCCTCCATGCCTGCCGGGCGGGCGCCGGGCGGGGCAACTACGGTAGCAGCATCGGCGAAACCCCCCTCCCCGCAGGGCAATTTCGCTATCATCCGCCCCTTCGCCACCGACCACGGAGACACCATGGAAACCAGCCTCATCATCCTCAAGCCCGACGCCGTCCAGCGCGGCCTCATGGGCCGCATCATCAGCCGCTTCGAGGACAAGGGCCTCCAGGTGGTGGGCGCGAAGCTCATGCGGATCACGCCCGAGCTGGCCGCGCAGCACTACAAGGACCACGTCTCCAAGCCCTTCTACCCGGGCCTGGTGAAGTTCATGACCTCCAGCCCGGTGATGGTCCTGGCCATCCGCGGCAACGGCGCGGTCGCCATCTGCCGCAACATGATGGGCGCCACGTTCGGCTCCAAGGCCGCCGCCGGCACCATCCGCGGCGACTTCGGCGTCTCCAACAGCTTCAACCTGATCCACGGCTCGGACGGCCCCGAGGCCGCGGCCCGCGAGCTCGCGCTCTTCTTCAAGGCGGGCGAGGTGCAGGAGTTCGACCGCGCCGGCGACGCCTGGGTCTACGACATGTCCGGCGGCAAGCCGGAGTGACGACCCCCCGCACCGCGGGTGAATCGATCTGATGACCAATAATCGCGCACCGCTCCTTGTGAGCGGTGCGCGGTTGTCATCGGGCCAGCCAGGCAGCGACGTGCCGCCACCGGTGACACCGGAGAGCCCGAATCCCGGATGATGATTCCTTGATTTCATTCTTTTGTGAATCCAGATCGAACGGTCGGCGAAGCGGCCTCGTAGGAAGACATGGACGGCGCACCGGCGCCCCAACCACGAGGAGAGTTCGCCATGCCCGCGATGAAGGTCCTCTCGAAGAGCCTGGCCCCCGCCCGACGCGCCCTCGGCCGCGTGTCGCGCCGAGACATCGACGAGGCGACCCGAATCCTCGCCGACGAGGTGGACTTCATGGACCACCCCGACTTCCACAAGGCCGGCGCCGAGCGCCGCATCTTCGAGGAGGCAGCCGCGGTGCCGAAGCCCACGGTGACCTGGTACCGGCCGATGATGGACGAGATCGGCACCGCCCAGCCGCGCCGCTACGAGGGCGTGCTCCTCACCGCGGCCCAGGAGCGGGTCATCTTCATGCAATACAACTTCGCGCGCTACCGCCTGCACCGCATCCAGCGGTCGCTGCGCGGGAAGGCGCCCGACGCGGCGACCGCGCGCGAGGCGCTTCGCTGGCACCGCACCGCGGCGCAGCTGCGCGACCAGATCGCCGAGACCAACCTGGCCCTCGTGCTCGCGATGGCCAAGCGCGTGCGGCTGCCGGAGGGCGACTACCCGGACCTGATCGGCGAGGGGAACATGGCGCTGATGCGCTCCGTCGACAAGTTCGACTGCGGGCGTGGCTTCAAGTTCAGCACCTACGCGTGCCGCGCCATCCTGAAGGCGTTCAGCCGATACGGCCTCAAGCTCGCCAAGCACCGCCAGCGCTTCCCGGTCGAGTTCGACCCGGCGCTCGAGGAGGGCGACAAGGCCGCCGTGGCGCGCGTCGACCAGGAGCGCCGCGACGCCGCCGAGGTGCGCACGATCGTCGAGACCAACCGCGCCGACCTCAGCGAGGTGGAGCGCGCGGTGGTGATGCACCGGTTCGCGCTCGAGGGCACCGAGCCCGGCCGGCCGCCGACGCTCGCGCAGGTGGGCCGGCTCGTGGGCCTCACCAAGGAGCGCGTGCGCCAGATCCAGCACTCGGCGCTCGCGAAGATCCGACGCGCGCTCGAGGGCGACGCGAACGACGGCTCCGGGCTGATGACCGTCAACTGACGCGGCGCGCGAGCAGCGCGATCGCCACCGTCGACGCGCCGTGCGCGGCGGCGAAGGCCGAGATCATCCACGCGTAGTCCGCGTACGTCGCGTCGCCGTCGCCGCCGAGCGCGGCGACCGCGGCGATGGAGAGCGCCGTCCCCGCGAAGAACCCGAGGTCGCCGGCCGCCCGGAAGGCGCCGAGCGCGACCGTGCCGCGTCCGGTCTCGGCGGCGAGGGCAAGCGAGCTCGCGAACATCGTGCCGGCGAGGATCCCGACCGCCACCATCACCGCGCCGAGCGC
This sequence comes from Phycisphaeraceae bacterium, assembly GCA_040374835.1. Taxonomy (GTDB): domain Bacteria; phylum Planctomycetota; class Phycisphaerae; order Phycisphaerales; family SM1A02; genus UBA966. The sequence goes on from JBEITQ010000175.1 coordinate 4,059, forward strand.
GGGCTGGCTCGAGGCCGCGAGCGGCAGCAGCCCGAACGCGACGGCGTAGCCCGCGCCGGCGACGAGCCGCACGCGCAGGCTGCCGAGCCGGTCGCACAGCGCGCCGGCCGGGCCGGTGCACACGGCCATCAGGATGAGCGGCAGGCCGATCAGCCAGCCGCGCTGCCCCGCCGAGTAGCCGAGGAAGGTGGCGAGCACCCCGGGGAGCGTGGTCGTGATGAGGCCGCCGGTGGCGCGGTCGAAGAACGCCATCACGCAGGTCCAGGCGAGCGGCCGGGGCCGGTCGTCGAAGGTGCCGGCCCGGACGCCCGCGGCGTGCGCCGCGCCCGAGGCGGCGCCGGGCGCGTCCTCGGGCTCGACCGACGCCAGGCCTGCGATCCAGCGGCGGTAGACGAGCGCGCCGACCGCCACGAGGACGCTTGCAAGCGCCGACACGCCGAACACCGCGAGCGCCACGTCCGC
>JBEITQ010000028.1:0-13065 GCA_040374835.1 Phycisphaeraceae bacterium
AGCCGCATGGCGTGGGCCATGCGCAGGGGGTCCTGCGCGTGGGCGATGCCGGTGTTCAGCAGCACGCCGTCGGCGCCGAGCTCCATGGCGTGCACGACGTCGCTCGCCGTGCCGACGCCCGCGTCGACGATCACCGGGTAATCGGCGCTGCCGCCCTGGTCGGCGAGCTTGAGGCGGTCGAGGACGAGGCGGATGGCGGCTGGGTTCGCGATGCCGCGGCCGCTGCCGATCGGGCTTCCGGCGGGCATCACGCTCGCCGCGCCCGCGTCGCGCAGGCGCGCGGCGACGATCGGGTCGTCGCTCGAGTAGCAGAGCACGGTGAAGCCGTCCGCGACGAGCTCGCGGCAGGCCTCGATGGTGCCGACCGGGTCGGGAAGCAGGGTGGTGCGGTCGCCGAGCACCTCGAGCTTCACCCAGCCGGCGCCCGGGTTCCCCAGCTGTTCCAGGATCTCGCGCCCGAGGCGGGAGACGCGCACGGCGTCCTCGGCGGTGAAGCAGCCGGCGGTGTTGGGCAGGATCGTGATCCGTTCGAGGGGCAGGAAGTCGAGGATCGACCGCCCCTGCGCGTCCACGAGGCGCTCGCGGCGCACCGCCACCGTCACGCAGTCGGCGCCGGAGGCGTCGATCGCCGCCTGCATGGTGGGATAGTCGCGGTACTTGCCGGTGCCGACCACCAGCCGGCTGCGCAGCGTGAATCCGCCGATCCGCAGCGGCGGGATGGCGGGCGCGGCCGCGGCCGCGTCGGCGGAGGCGGGAGCGTGCGCGCTCATCCGCCCCCCACCAGGGTCACGACTTCCACGCGGTCCCCGTCGGCAAGCGGGACCGACGCGCGGTCGGCGCGCCGCACGAGCTTCGCGTTCACCTCGACCGCGCAGGGCGCGCCGTCGAGCCCGATCGAGCGCACGAGGTCCGCGACGGTGGTCGCCGCCTCGAGGTCGCGTTGCTGGCCGTTGAGCTGGATCCGCACGGGGGGAAGTGTAGGGCGGGGCCGCGCGCGGACTACGATTGCGTCCATGTCCCCGACGGCCGCCATCCGGATCGCCCTCGCCGCCGCGCTCGTCGCCGCGGCCGCGGCGGGCGGCTGCCGCAAGCCGCGCTACGACACCTCGTCGCCCTCGGCCGCGATCGACGCGATGGCCCGCATGGTGAAGGACGGCCGCCCCGAGCTGCTGCCCACGATGCTCTTCGTCGAGGCGCGCGACGTGACGTTCCCCGACGGCGTGACCGAGGCCAGCGCGATCGAGGACGTCAAGGGCAAGGCCGGCGACATGCTGGCGCAGCTCTGGCGGGTCTCGCAGAAGCTCCGGTCGCGCTACCCGGCCGACGTCGAGCGCGAGCTCGGCAAGGGGGGGTCCTGGGCCACGCGCAGCGGCTTCGGCGACGTCTTCAACGCCGTGATGGCCGACCCGTTCGGCTGGCTCGACGCCAACCGCTCGCGGCTCGAGGCCGAGGACCTCGGCGACGGCACCGCGACGTTCGAGCTCGACGGCAAGCCCGTCCTGGGCGGCACGCTCTCGATGCGCGAGACGGGCGATGGCTGGCGCATCGCGCTGCCGGTGGACCTGGCGCGCTCGAGCGGCTACTTCCCCGACACGCGCGAGGAGTGGGCCGTGGTCGCGTACATGATGATCGCGGTCGAGAACGCGCTCACGGACTTCGAGCGCGAGCTCGACGGCGGGAAGTTCCGCACCCTCGGCGAGGCGAGCGAGCGCGCGGGCCGCCTGGTGGCCGAGAGCGCCGCGGCGCAGGCCGTGATCTTCGCCCTGATGCAGCAGAACGACCCGTCAAAGCCGCCGGCGGGCGGGCTCGAGATGGAGGCGGGCGGCGTCGAGGTGAAGGTCGGTGCCGACGTGCCGGTCGAGCAGGGCCTCGGCCAGGCCGGCGACCTGATGCGGCGCCGCGCGGAGTGACCGCCCGGCGCCCGGGCGGCGCGCCTCAGGCCAGGAACAGCCAGGTCACCAGCCCGAAGATCGGGAGCAGGAACGCCCCCGACCACAGCATGTACCCGAAGAACGAGGGCATCGGCACCTTGTCCTGGCGCGCGATCGCCGCGACCATGAGGTTCGGGCCGTTTCCGATGTAGGTGTTGGCGCCCATGAACACCGCGCCGAGGCTCACCGCCGCGAGGAGCGGCTCGGCCACCCGGCCGCCGGCGTAGGCGATCGCCTCCGGCGCGTCGGCCGGCGTGATGGTCGAGGCCACGTCGGCGAACACCAGGTACGTGGGCGCGTTGTCGAGGAAGCTCGAGAGGAGCCCCGTCGCCCAGAAGAAGTGCGCCGGCGTCGTGACGCCGAGCTCGCCGCCGCGCGCCCCGAGGATCGCGAGCGCGGGCTGCATCGCGACGAACAGTCCGCTGAAGATGGCGGCGACCTCGATGATGGGGCCGAACGCGAAGTGGTTCTCCTCGCGCAGCGGCCACGGCGTCAGCCACAGGCTGAGGCCCGCGCAGGCGAGCATCACCGCCTCGCGCGTCCATGGCAGCACGGTCCATCCGAGCCACTCGAGCCGCGCCCCGGGAACGAGGAACGCCGCCGCCAGCACGACGCCCGCCAGCCACACCACGTTCCGTCCGCCCGTCACGCGGACGTTGGGGGTGGGGTCGTCGTCCGCGAGGTCGAGCGGCTCGCGGATCGCGCCCTCCTTGCGGGCGTAGGCCGTATCGACCACGAAGAAGACCACGAGGAGTGCGCCGGTCACCACCATCCACTCGGGCAGCAGGCGCATGGTCCAGGTGAACGGCACGCCGCGCAGGTAGCCCAGGAAGAGCGGCGGATCGCCGATCGGAAGGAGCAGCCCGCCGCAGTTGCTCACCAGGAAGATGAAGAAGATCACCACGTGCGCCCGGTGCGCGCGCCGGCGGTTGGCGCGCAGGATGGGCCGGATCAGCAGCATGCTCGCCCCGGTGGTTCCCAGGACGTTCGCAAGCAGGGTGCCCAGCGCGAGGATCGCGGTGTTGATGCGCGGCGTGCCCGGGATGTCCCCGGCGATCAGGATGCCGCCCGAGATCACGTAGAGCGAGAAGAGGAGCACCATGAAGGGCACGAACTCCTCGAACGCGTGGCCCAGGGCCTGCCCGGCAGGCGCCGTGCCCGCCGTGGCCGCGATCGCCAGCAGCGCGACCGCCCCGCAGGAGGCCGAGACGATGAACCGGTTGCGGTTCGACTCCCACCAGTGCGCCGTGCGGTGGATGAGCGGAAGCACCGCGATCGCCGCCAGCAGGGCCGCGAACGGGACGACCGACCAGGTGGGAAGCGTGGTGGTGGCCGCAGCGAGCATCGCGGGCGGAGGGTAGCGGGGCGTAGGCTTTGCGGCGATGGGTGACCTCCGACGCGTTGCCTCGTTCATGCTCGCCGGCACGATGGCGTGCGTGGCCGTCCAACGTGCGGGCGGCATGCCGATCGCCCCGCCGGCACCGGGCCGCGGCTACGGCCAGCCGATTCGGGCCGTCGACGGGCTGCAGGACGTGCGCGCGGCGCTGCCGCTCGCGGACGGCTCGCTGGTGGCGGCGCTCGGGTCCGGCGGCGTGGTGCGCGTCCGGCTCGGCGACGGGGAGGAAGCGCTCGCCCTGCCGCGCATCGAGCCGATCGTGGCGCCGTGGCCGGCGGGAGGCGTGGCCGAGGCGGTGGCGCTCGCGCCGATGCCGGGCGGCCGGATCGCGATCGTCGACCGTGCGGGCGGCGCGGTGTTCGTGGCGGCGGCCGAACCGGCCGATCCGGCGACGGCGCCGGCTGCGCTCGTGCGGCTCCCTGCGTGGCGGCCGACGGCGATCGCCGCATCGGGGGACCGCCTCTTCGTGGCGGACGGAGCGCGACCGCGCATCTATGCCTGCGCGGCGGACGGTTCCGGCGGGCGGTGGCTCGACCTGTCTGCCGGCGGTCCGCTCGTCCCGCGCATCTCGGGCCTCGCGTGCGGCGGCGGCACGCTCCTTGCCACCGACGCCGCGAACCACCGCATCATGCTCGTCGATCCGTCGAACGGGGAGCTGCGGCGCGCGCTCGGCGACCGCGGCGCGTTCCCCGACCTCTGGCAGTCGCCCGCGGCGGTCGACTGGGACGGGGGCGCGTTCCTCGTCACCGACCTGCTGAACCATCGCGTCGTGCGCGTCGATGCGGCCGGCGCGACGCTCGACCAGTGGGGCCAGCACGCCGTGCGCCCGCGCGAGGGCGACGGCAAGATCCACTACCCGGCCGCGGCGCACGCGGCGCCCGACGGCTCGATGGTCGCCGTGGCCGAGCCCTTCGAGCGTCGCGTCCAGCTGTTCGGGCACCTGCCGCCGCGCGATCCGTCGGCGCCTCGCGCGACGGCGCTTCCCGCCTTCGACGGCGTGGCCAGCCACTTCAGCCGCGAGGTGGCGCTCGACGGACAGACCCTGGTCGTGTGGGAGCCGGAGTCCGCGTCGGGCCTGGTGTTCGACCTGCGCCCCGAGATCCCGATCCACGTCACCACGTTCGGCGGCCCCGGCACGCGGGCGGGCTCCTTCGGCCAGGTCAGTGCCGCCTGCGTGGACGAGTCGGGGAACCGCATCCACGTCGCCGACCCGGTGCGCCGCGTCCATGCGTCGCTTGCGCTCCTGCGCGCCGGCCAGGCGCCGGCGTTCGACCCATTCATGCCGCGGCTCGTGCGCGAGGCCTCGTTCGCCCCGGTCGACGCGATGATCCGCGCGTCGGAAGGCGCCGAAGCGCTGCCTTACGAGCCGGTCGACCTCGTGCGCGCGCCGGACGGCGCGATCCTCGCGCTCGACGCCAACGGGCCGCGCATCGTCGAGTTCGACGCGTCGTGGCGGCCCGTGCGCGTGCTCGGCCCGTGGACGGGCGCCGCGCGCCCGGTGTGCCCGGCGCAGTTCGCCATCGACCGCGACGGGACGATCCTGGTCGTCGACGCTGCCGCGCGCGACCTGAAGCGGTTCGCACGTGCGGATGGCGCGTTCCTCGGCTCGACGCCGCTGCCAGCGCGCCGGCCGATGGGCATCGCGGTCCTCCCGGACGTGGGCGCGGCGCGTCGGCTCGCGATCGCCGACGCCGCCGGCGACCGGCTCCTGGTGATCGATCCGTCCGGCGGCGCCACGGTCGCCTCGGGCGGCGGGACGGGCGCGAAGCCGGGCGAACTCTGGGAACCGTCGTCGCTGGCGTGGTCGCCGGTGCATGGCCGGCTCTTCGTCTCCGACCACGGCAACCACCGCCTGCAGTCCTTCGATGCCCAGGCCGCATGGGCGTCGACCTTCGGGATCGGCCGCGCCTGGGTGCGCCCGAAGGATCCGTCGCGCACCGGGCCGGTGAATCCGACGGGGTCGGCGCCGAGTGCCGAGGGCGCGGCGGACACGCGCGCGCAGTTCCCCGCCGAGGCCCGCGACGCCGACGGCTGGCGGCGGATCGCGGCCACCGACGGGTCGTTCGTCGCGCGCTTCCGGTTCGTGCCGGACGGCGCGCCGCACGTGCGCGACCCGTTCGCCGTCGAGGTCGAGCTGCTGGCGCCGGACGGCGGTCCGTGCGGCGGCGATCTCGAGTTCGACGCCGCGATGCCGCACCACGGGCACGGCATGAACGTCGCGCCGACGGTGACGCGCCGCGCCGACGGACGCTGGCTGGTGGAAGGCGCGCTGTTCCACATGCCCGGCTACTGGGAAGTGCACCTCGACCGCGTCGATCGCGCCTCCGGCACCCGCGCGCGGGCGCAGACCTCGGTGACGCTCGAATGATCGCCGCCGCCCTGATGATCCTCGCGATGCAGGGCGGCGCGCCTCCTGCCGCGGCGGGCGCAGCGCCGCCGCCCGTTCCCGCGGCCGGGGGCTGGCTCGATGACGCCGCCGCGCGGCGCGTGCGCCGGAACCCGCCCCTCGGTCCGGTCCCCGCCGATCCCACCAATCGCTGGGCCGACGACGAGGCCGCCGCGCGCCTCGGGCACCTCCTGTTCTTCGACCCGCGTCTCTCGGCGAGCGGTTCGGTGAGCTGCGCCAGCTGCCACGACCCCGCGTTCGGGTTCGCCGACCGCCGCGCGATCGCGGTGGGCGAAGGGAAGGGCACGCGCCATGCGATGACCGTGCTCAATGCCGCGCACCAGCGCTGGCTGACGTGGGACGGCCGTGCCGACACGCTGTGGGGCCAGGCCACGCAGCCCTTCGAGACCGCGGCGGAGCACGGCATCGACCGCACGCGCGTGGTGGCCCACGTGGCCGGCGACCCGGCGCTTCGCGCGGCGTGGCGGACGGCGTTCGCGGCCGATCCGCCGGCCGCGGGCGCGCCCGCCGCCGACGTCGACCGCGCGTTCGCGATGGCCGGCAAGGCGATTGCCGCGTACGAGCGGCGCCTGGTGACCGGCCCGTCGGCGTACGACCGGTGGTGGACGCGGCGGGCCGCAGGCGATCCGCGCGCGGACGAGGAACTGACGGACGCCCAGCGCCGCGGCCTCGCGCTCTTCTTCGGCAAGGCCGAGTGCGCGCAGTGCCACCACGGCGCGCTGTTCTCCGACGGGGAGTTCCACATGATCGGCGCGCCGACCCCCGACGGCGGCCCGCCGCGCGACCCCGGCCGCTACGCGGTGGTCGACCGCGTCCGCGACGATCCGATGAACGCGGCCGGGCCGCACTCGGACGCGCGCGACGGCGCGCAGGCGCGGATCTCGCGCAGCCTGGTGAACTCGCCCGAGCGCTGGGGCGAGTTCCGCACGCCGAGCCTGCGGAACGTCGCGCAGACCCCGCCGTACATGCATGCCGGGCAGCTGGCGACGCTCGCCGACGTGGTGCGCTTCTACTCGACCCTCGAGGGCGCCTCGGCGCTCGACCACCACCGGGAATCGGTGCTCCGGCCGCTCGGGCTCTCCGACGCCGAGCGCGCGGACCTCGAGGCCTTCCTCGGTGCCCTGACGGGCGCGCCCCCGCCGGCGCCGTGGGGTGCGCCCCCGGTCCGCGCGGGCGCCGACTTGCGGTAGCGTCCTCGCCATGCCTCTCCTGTCGGTGACGGTGGCCACGGTCGCGCTCCTGCAGCAGGCGACGGCACCGCCCGCGAAGGCGCCCGCGGTCGCGCCGTCCCCCGCCGCCGGATCCGGGACGCCGGCACCCGCATTCGTCGACCGGATCAAGGGCACCGCGGTGAGCGTCGAGATGATGCCGATCCCCGGCTGCGACGGGACGCCCACGTTCTACGCCGCGCGAACCGAGGTGCCGTGGGAGCTCTTCGACGCCTTCATCTACGGCTTCGACCAGAAGTCGGGAGACAGCACGCCGGAAAGCGACGCGGTGACGCGGCCGACCAAGCCGTACGTCTCGGTCGACCGCGGCTTCGGGCACCAGGGCTGGCCGGCCATCTCGATGAGCTCCAAGGGCGCGGTGCAGTTCTGCGAGTGGCTGTCCCGGAAGACCGGTCGCACCTACCGCCTGCCGACCCTCAAGGAGTGGGCGTGCATGGCGCGCGCCTCGGGCGTCACCGCCGCGTCGGCGCCGAAGCACGCGTGGACCGACGCCGACGCCGACGTTCGCACGCACCGCTGCGGCGAGAAGCCCGCCGACGGCGCGGGGCTCGTCGACCTCTGGGGCAACGCCGCGGAGTGGTGCACGGACGGGGCGGGCAAGTTCTTCGTCATGGGCGGCAGCTACCGCGACGAGGCCATCGACCCGGCGGCGATGAAGCCGGTCCCGGAGACGGCGGAGTGGAACGACAGCGACCCGCAGTTTCCCAAGAGCGTGTGGTGGCTCGTCGATGGGCCATTCATCGGCATGCGCGTGGTGACGAGCGACGGACCCAAGGAGGCCAGCAAGTGAGCGACGTGAACGATCGGTCGGCATCGGGCGGCGTGACCCGCCGCGAGTTCGTGGCGGCGGGGACGGCGGCGGGACTCGCCGCGGCGGCGGCGCCGGCGCTGCCGGCGTTCGCGCAGGACGCCGCGAAGCCGGATGCCGCGCCCAAGGGGCCGCCCCTGAAGGTGGCCCTCGTCGGCTGCGGCGGCCGGGGCACCGGCGCCGCGGACCAGGCGCTGCGCGCCGACCCCGGGGTCATCCTGTGGGCGGTGGCGGACGTGTTTCCCGACCGGATGGACGCGTGCCTGAAGCAGTTCGAGGGGCACCCCATGAAGGACCGCGTCCAGGTGCCGGCCGAGCGGCGCTTCGCGGGCTTCGACGGCTACAAGGCGGCCATCGACTCCGGCGTGGACGTGGTGCTCCTCTGCAGCGCGCCGCACTTCCGCCCGATGCACCTCGCGGCCGCGGTGGACGCGAAGAAGCACGTCTTCTGCGAGAAGCCGATGTTCGTCGATGCGCCGGGGTACCGAAGCGTCGTCGACAGCGTCCGCAAGGCGCGCGAGGCGAAGCGCAACCTGGTGTCCGGCTTCTGCTGGCGCAGAAGCAGCCCGGAGCGTGCCACCTTCGCGGAGCTCGAGAAGGGGACGCTCGGCACCCCGATGGCGATGTACTCCTGCTACTACACCGGGCCGCTCGGCACGAACGCGCGCAAGCCCGGATGGAGCGACATGGAGTTCCAGGTGCGCAACTGGCAGCACTTCAACTGGCTCTCCGGCGACATCATCGTCGAGCAGGCGGTGCACTCGATCGACAAGATCAACTGGTGCTTCCGGAACGAGCCGCCGGCGAAGGCCGTGGGCATGGGCGGACGCCAGCTCCGCGAGGCCATCCCCGAGCGCGGCGACGTGTACGACCACTTCGCCATCGTCTACGAGTGGGCCGACGGGCGGCGCGCGTTCCTCAACTGCCGCCAGCAGCCCGACTGCTACTTCGAGAACACCGACTGGATCACGGGCACCAAGGGGCAGTGCTTCATCAACGGATGGGGCCCCACCCACTGGATGAAGGACCCCGACGGCAAGGTGCTGTGGCGCTACCCCGCCAACGGCCCGAAGCCCAACATGTACCAGGTGGAGCACGACGAGCTCTTCCGCGCGATCCGCGCGGGCGAGGTGGTCGACGACGGCGACTGGATGGTGACGAGCAACATGATGGCGGTGCTCGGCCGCATGGCCGCCTACAGCGGCCAGCAGGTCACGTGGGCGCAGGCCGTCGCGTCGACCGAGTCGCTCTCGCCGCCGGCGTACGAGATGGGCGCGCTGCCCATGCCCACCGAGAAGAAGCCCGGCCAGTACAAGGTGACCGTGCCATGACCGACCGCACCGACCCGTCGCGGCGCGGGTTCCTCGGCGCCGGCGGCGCCGCGATGGCCGCGGCCCTCGCCGTGCCCGCGATCATCACCGCCTGCCGCGCCCCGGAGAAGGTCTCGGGCCCGATGGCGCCGTCGCAGTCGCGCGGACGGCCGATCCGCGTCGGCGTGATCGGCTGCGGCGGCCGCGGCGGCGGTGCGGCGATCGATGCGCTGCGGGCCAGTCCCGACACGCGGATCGTCGCCCTCGGCGACGCCTTCCGCGAGCGCGTGGACGCGACGGCCGACGGCCTGGCGAAGGCCGGCGAGGGCCGAGCGGACGTGCCCGCCGCGACGCGCTTCTCGGGCTTCGACGCCTACCGCAAGGTGCTGGCGACCGACTGCGACCTCGTGATCCTGGCGACGGCGCCGGGCTTCCGGCCGACGCACTACGCGGCCGCGATCGACGCGGGCAAGCACGTCTTCTTCGAGAAGCCCGTGGCCGTCGACCCGTCCGGGGTGCGCACGGTGCTCGAGGCGAGCGCGCGCGCCGCGGAGCGGAAGCTCTGCGTGGTGACCGGCACGCAGCGCAGGCACGAGCGCTGCTACCTGGAGGCGATGCGGCTGGTGCGGGACGGCGCGATCGGCCGGCCGGTCGCCGCGCGCTGCTACTGGAACCAGGGCGGCCTCTGGCACGAGGACCCGGATCCCGCGCTCAGCGAGATCGAGAACCAGGTGCGCAACTGGCTGTACTTCACGTGGCTCTCGGGCGACCACGTCGTCGAGCAGCACGTGCACAACATCGACGTCGTGAACTGGGCGTTCGGCGACGCGCACCCGGTGCGCTGCGTGGCCACGGGCGGGCGGCAGGCCCGGACGCAGCCCGTCTTCGGCGCGATCAACGACCACTTCGCCATCGACTTCGAGTACCCGGGCGACCGCTTCGCGGCGTCGATGTGCCGCCAGCAGGACGGCACCGACGGGCGGGTGGAGGAGATCGTCTACGGCACCGAGGGCACGCTCCTCACCTCGAGCGGCCGCGCCGAGTGCCGCGGACGCGTCACGTGGAAGTTCGCCGGCCCGAACCCGAACCCCTACGTGCAGGAGCACGTCGACCTGCAGGACGCGGTGCGCGGCAACGCGCCGTACCTGAACGAGGGGCGCCGGATCGCCGAGAGCACGATGACCGCGATCATGGGCCGCATGGCCGCGTACACGGGGAAGGACCTCGCGTGGGACGCGGCGCTTGCCGACCCGATGGACCTCGTCCCGAAGGATCCGAAGCCCGGCCCGGGCGTCAAGGAATCCGTGGCGATTCCGGGGCAGGTGGCCACGACCAGCGGGCCCAGTAGTCCGGCCCCAGCCGCCTGAGGAGCTCGCGGCCGCGGTCCGGGCCCAGCACGCACAGCGCGGTCGCCAGTGCGTCGGCATCGGTGGCGGTGGGTGCGCCCGCGGTGACCTGCACGCGCGTCGTGACGGGCCAGCCCGTGGCGGGGTCCAGCACGTGGCTCATGCGAATGCCGCCCGCGTCGAGGTGCTGCGCGCGGTCGCCGCTCGTGGTCACGGCCTGGTTGCGGAGGAACATCGTCGACGCCTGGTCATCGTCGGCCGTCACGCGCCATGCGGACCGGCCCGGGGGCGGGTCGCCCGCCAGGATGTCGCCGGACAGGTCGACGAGCGCGCTGCGCACGCCCTGGGCGCGGATCGCGGCCATCGCGGCGTCGGCGCCGATCCCCTGGCCGATCGCGCCGAAGTCGAGCCGCAGGCCGTCGACCGCGGCCGAGTAGCCGCGCGTGGCCGGGTCGAACCGCACGTTCCGCCAGCCGCACCGGGCGAGCAGGGCGCGCGCCTCGGCAGGGTCGAGCGGCGTGCCTGCCTGCCGCGCGGCGCGCCAGGCGCCGGTCAGCGCTCCGAGCGTCGCGTCGAAGGCGCCGTCCGTGCGCTCGCTCCAGGCACGCGAGGCCGCGATCGCCGCCGCGAGGTCGGGGCCGACCGTCGCGGACTCGCCCGCCCGCACCGGCAGCTGCCGGACCTCGCCCGCCGCCATCCAGTCGCTGAGCGCCTGCTCGACCTCCGCCAGGCGCCGGAAGGCCGCCTCCGCGGCGCGGTCGGCGGTCGCCTCGTCGGCCGCCACGAGGATGCGGCATTCCGCGCCCATCACGACGCGCCGGTACTCGTGCACCGGCGTGCAGCCGGCGGCCAGCGCGGCCAGCAGCACCGCGGCCGCGGTGCACCACCGGGTCACGGGAAGATCGCCTCCAGCACGCTCACGTCGTCCTGGAACTCCGGCCGTCCCTGCCAGGCTCGGCTCGCGGCGACCAGCCGCTCGACCGCGCCGTCCGGGCCGCGCGCCTCGCGGCTCGCGCCCTCCAGGAACGCGTCGAGCGTCCACATGGAGCCGTCGTCGCGCGCCAGCTCGTGGATGCCGTCGCTATAGAGGTAAAGGCGGCTGCCGGCGGGAAGTTCCGTCGTGGCCGACTCGAACGACAGTCCGTCGATGGCGCCGATCATCGGCCCGGAGACCGGTTCGTCGCCCCCGAGCCGGCGGTCGTCGCGGCCCGGCGCGACCAGGAGCGCCGGCGGATGCCCGGCCGAGCCGTAGCGCAGCGTGCGCGCCGAGAGGTCCGCCACGCCGTACCACATGGTGAAGAACATGCCGTTGTGCTTGGTCATCGGGAACATCGCGTTGAGCGCGGTGAGCACGGCACCCGGGTCGCGCAGGTCGGCGCCCCCGAGGGCGTTCACCTGCAGCGCGTTCATCACGCTCACCGAGAGGAGCGCCGGCCCCACGCCGTGTCCGCACACGTCGAGGAGGTAGATCGCCATCCGGTCCTCGTCGAGCCAGTGGTAGCCGAAGGAGTCGCCTCCCAGGCTCGCCGAGGGGACGAACGCCCAGCGCGTGCGCACCCGCCCGTCCACCGGTTCCGGGATGAGGCTCTGGACGTAGTGGGCCGCGCTGTCGAGCTCGGCGCGCAGGGCGTTGAAGGCCGCGTCGCGCTCGCGCTGCGCGCGGTTGGCACGCGCGTGGTAGCGGATGCGCGCCACCAGCTCGACGGCGTCCGGAAGCTTGACGAGGTAGTCGTTGGCGCCGCGCGCGAACGCCTCGGCCTTCGTGGCCGGCTCTTCCTTCACGCTCAGCACGATGAGCGGCGTGCGCGCGATCGCCGGGTCCTTGCGGTAGGCCGAGACAAGGTCCAGCCCGTCGGCGTCCGGCATCACGAGGTCCTGCAGGATGACGTCCGGCTGCACCTCGGCGACCTTCGCCGGCGCCTCGGCCCCCTTCAGGCATGCGGAGAACTGGATGTCCGCGTGAGGCAGCAGCATGCGCCGCACGGCCTCGGCGATCATCGCCTGGTCATCGACGATCAGCACCTTGAGCGGCTGGTCGGTGGAGAGGGCTTCCTTGAGCGTCATCGGCTGGCGTCCTTCCTTCGGGCGGCGATCGCGGCAAGCACGGCGGGGCCGAGCTCGCCGAGCGGGAGCAGGTGCTCGACGGCACCCATGGAGTGCGCGGCGCCGGGCATTCCCCAGACGACGCTGGTGTCGCGGTCCTGGGCGTAGGTGGGCCACCCGGCGCGGCGCAGGGCGAGCAGCCCGGCGGCCCCGTCGCGTCCCATGCCGGTGAGGAGCATGGCCACGCCGCCGACGGCGCGGGCGGCGGCCAGGCTCTCGAAGAAGACATCGACCGACGGGCGGTGCACGGCCGCCGGGTCGCCGTCGACGTAGTCCATCGAGCCGTCCGCGCGCATCACCAGCTGACGGGCCTCGCCTGCCACGAGGACGGCGGCCGGGTCGGGCCGGTCGCCCGCGCGGGCGAGGCGCACGGCGCGCCGCGTGCGCCCCGAGAGCCAGGTGGCGAGGCCCGGCAGGAAGTGCGGATCCATGTGCTGGACCACCACGATGCCGGCCGGCGCGGGATTCGGGATGCCGTCGAGCACCGCGGCGACCGCCTGCGGGCCGCCGGTGCTGGCGCCGATCGCGATCACCG